>NZ_PIBN01000009.1:0-223189 GCF_002806655.1 Klebsiella sp. K-Nf6
CCGCCGACCCCCTCCTTGTAAGGGAGGTGCTCTCCCAGCTGAGCTAATCACCCGATACTACGCTGGATACTGCTAAATGGTGGGTCGTGCAGGATGACTCGGCTTCGCCTCGCCCTATGGGCCGTTGCTGTCGCAACGTTATCCTTCACGTTTTACTATCGCGTTCCACCAGAACGATTGGTGGGTCGTGCAGGATTCGAACCTGCGACCAATTGATTAAAAGTCAACTGCTCTACCAACTGAGCTAACGACCCGGTGGTGGGTGATGACGGGATCGAACCGCCGACCCCCTCCTTGTAAGGGAGGTGCTCTCCCAGCTGAGCTAATCACCCGATACTACGCTGGATACTGCTAAATGGTGGGTCGTGCAGGATGACTCGGCTTCGCCTCGCCCTATGGGCCGTTGCTGTCGCAACGTTATCCTTCACGTTTTACTATCGCGTTCCACCAGAACGATTGGTGGGTCGTGCAGGATTCGAACCTGCGACCAATTGATTAAAAGTCAACTGCTCTACCAACTGAGCTAACGACCCACTCTGGCATCGCTTTGGGCTTGTTTGATATCCCTTGGCAACGGCGGCATATATTACTGATTTCAGAATTCAGCGCAACTAAAATTTCGATAAAGATCACTTAACTGCTGGTGATTCAGGCGACAAGACCAGAAATAACGCGATTTCTGGTCATGCCGTAATCAACCAAGAGCATTGAGACGTTTTTGCGCTTGTTTTGCACCGTCGGTGCCGGGGAATTTACTGATCACTTGCTGGTAAACCGCTTTCGCTTTTGCGGTATCACCTTTGTCCTGCATGATCACGCCGACCTTAAACATGGCGTCGGGCGCTTTAGGCGATTTCGGGTAGTTCTTCACCACCGAGGCGAAGTAAAACGCCGCATCGTCTTTTTTCCCCTTGTTGTAGTTCAACTGTCCGAGCCAGTAGTTGGCGTTCGGCTGATAAGTTGAATCCGGGTACTTTTTAACGAAGTTCTGAAACGCCACCATGGCGTCATCCTGGCGTGAAGCATCCTTCACCAGGGCAACCGCCGCATTGTAATCGGTGTTCGCATCGCCCGTCATCGCCGGGGCGCCTGACGAGGCCGCTGGCGCTGCGCTGGTGGCAGCCGCGCTCTGATCGCCAGAAGACGACGGAGCCTGCGCACCTGATGCTGCCGCTGCGCCGCCACCGCTGCTCAGACTGTCTATCTGCAGCAGAATCTGCTTCTGGCGCTCAACGATCTGATTCAGCTGATACTGGTTCTCCTGGATCTGGCCACGGAGAGAATCAATGTCAGTCTGGTTATCAGAGAGTTGTTGCTGGAGTTGGGTTAAAAGCTGGCTGTGAGCATTGGAAATACGCTCGAGTTGAGTGACGCGGTCTTCGACCGAGCCTGAGCCGACACTACTGATTGGCGCCTGAGCAAAAGCGGCCCAGGGGGCCGCTATGCCAACCAGTAACGACAGACTCAATAAATGATGTCTGAAGTTACTGCTCATGCAATTCTCTTAGTAAACCAGTACGGCGCGACGGTTTTTGGCATATGCCGCTTCGTCATGACCCAGTACTGCTGGTTTTTCTTTACCGTAAGAAACGATGGAGATCTGATCGGCAGAAACACCTTTGCCCTGCAGATACATCTTAACGGCGTTAGCACGACGCTCACCCAGAGCGATGTTGTATTCCGGTGTACCGCGCTCATCCGCGTGACCTTCTACAGTCACTTTGTAGGACGGGTTGCTACGCAGGAAGTTAGCGTGCGCGTCCAGCATGGCAGCGAAGTCAGAACGGATATCGTACTTGTCCAGATCGAAGTAAACGATGTTGTTCTGCTGCAGCTGCTGCATCTGCAGACGAGCTTGCTCTTCAGAAGACATGTTGCCGCCGTTACCGTTAGCGTCCATACCAGTGCCGGCACCCAACATGCCTTCACCGCTCTGGTCGTTGCTGGCGTTCTTGTTAGAAGAACATGCCGCGATTGCCATAACCGGCAGAGCGATCATCAGCCCTTTCAGCACTTTGTTCAGTTGCATTTCTTTGATTCCTTTAATAATCAATTATTTATTATTACAGATACGGCGACCAGGCAGGTGATTTTACCTGTCCATCAGTTGCCGGAAGACGCGCTTTGAAACGCCCATCTGTAGAAACCAGATTCAGCACGGATCCCATCCCCTGAGAAGAGCTGTAGATTACCATAGTGCCGTTAGGTGCCAGACTTGGCGTTTCGTCTAAAAACGTTGATGACAGAACCTGTACACCACCCGCTTCCAGATCTTGTTTGGCAATGTGCTGCTGACCGCCGGCCGAGCTGACCATTACCATCGTTTTACCATCTGCGCTCACGTCGGCGTCCTGGTTCTGTGAACCTTCCCAGGTGATACGCTGCGGCGTGCCGCCATTGATGTTGACTTTATACACCTGCGGACGACCGGCCTGGTCAGAGGTGAAGGCCAGGTTCTGGCTGTCCGGGAACCAGCTAGGTTCGGTGTTGTTGCTGCGACCGTTAGTCACCTGACGAATCTGACCCGAGCCCAGATCCATCACGTACAGGTTCAGGCTACCGGTTTTCGACAGTGCGAAGGCCAGTTTAGAACCATCCGGTGAGAACGCCGGCGCGCCGTTATGCTGCGGGAAGGAGGCGATCTGACGCACAGCGCCGTTCGCCAAGGTCTGCACCACCAGCGCAGAACGTCCGCTTTCAAAGGTCACGTAAGCCAGTTTAGAACCGTCCGGAGACCAGGCCGGGGACATCAGCGGCTGGGAGGAACGGTGAACCACGAACTGGTTGTAGCCATCATAATCGGAGACGCGCAGCTCGTACGGGAACTGACCACCGTTGGTCTGCACCACGTAGGCAATACGAGTACGGAATGCGCCTTTAATACCGGTCAGCTTTTCAAATACCGCGTCACTGGCAGTATGCGCGGCATAGCGCAGATACTGTTTAGTTACTTTGAAAGAGCCTTGTGCCAGCGTTGTGCCCGGCGCGCCGCCGGTATCCACCAGCTGATACGCCACCTGATAAGAACCATCCGGGTTTGAGGTGACCTGACCGACGACCACGGCGTCAATACCCAGCGCAGACCAGGCAGCAGGCTGCACTTCCTGGGCACTGGTCGGCTGCTGCGGCAGACGCGAGCGATCCAGCGGGTTGAATTTACCGCTGTTGCGCAGGTCAGCTGCCACGATACCGCCGACATCTTCAGGCGCAGCCCCCTGGCCAGCCCACTGGAACGGTACCACGCCGATAGGGCGTGCCGAGTCCACCCCCTGGGTGATCTCGATACGTACTTCTGCGTGCAGCACCGCTGCCCACAGCATTAAAAAACCAAATGCTACTCGTAATGCCTGCTTCATCATATCTCCCTTATCCGGGCGGAAAGCCCACGATAATTTAGCAGAATGTTAACAAACTCAAATACACAAAACTACCAAAACCCTGTGACTACGATAGATTGTTTTCCCCGATTATTCGGGGAAAAATCATTACAGTTTAAAGTCTAGTGTGGCATTTTTTATTTTCTCATAAACAGCCTGACTTGGCGGTTTAGGAATAGTCGCCGTTTTGGCTGCCGTTAAAGCTGCCTGACACAGAGCAGGGTCGCCGCCTTCGGACGTTATGTCCTTTAACGTACCATCAGCAGCCAGGTTAATATGCAATACGCAACGCTTGCCTTGATAGAGGCTTGCATCATACAAGCGGCTTTGAATCGCCATTTGTATTTGCTTCGCATAGGAACTGATATCGGCTCCCGTAGCGCCACCGTTGGCACCAGAGGTTCCGCTATCTTTCGCTGGCTGACCACTGCCTTTGGCCCCACCGCCTGTCTTAGGCGCATTCTTACCCGAACTCAGATCGCCGAGCAGGTCATCAACGCCGTCCGCTTCTTTCGCAGCGGCCGCTTTCTTCGCTGCTGCCGCTTTTGCTGCTGCCGCTTTGGCCGCTTTATCGGCAGCTGCCTTCTCAGCCGCAGCCGCTTTGGCTGCCGCCGCTTTTTCAGCTGCGGCGGCTTTCTCGGCGGCGGCCTTCTCTGCGGCCGCTTTTTGAGCGGCGGCTTTCTCAGCTGCTTTTTCGGCGGCTTTTTCGGCGGCTTTTTCTGCAGCCGCTTTTTCAGCCGCGGCTTGCTTGGCCGCTTCCTGCTGGGCCTTCTTCTCTGCTTCCTGCTGCGCTTTCTTCGCCGCTGCCGCTTCCGCTTTCTTCTGCGCCTCTGCTGCGGCTTTCGCCGCTTCGGCTTCCGCCTGTTTCTTCGCATCGGCTGCCGCTTTCGCGGCGGCGGCATCGGCCTGTTTCTTCGCGTCAGCGGCGGCTTTAGCCGCTGCCAGCTCAGCCGCTTTTGCCTGGGCATCCGCCTTCGCTTTTGCGTCGGCAGCCGCTTTGGCTGCTGCTTCCTGCGCTTCTTTAGCCTGCGCATCCGCTTTGGCTTTCGCCGCCGCGGCGGCCTTGGCAGCCGCTTCCTCAGCCTGCTTCTGCTGCTCCTTCGCTTCTTTCGCCGCTTCCTGCGCCTGCAGTCGCTCCTGTTCGAGCTGTTTCAGCCGTTCCTGTTCCGCCGCCTGTTTCTCACGTAACTCTTCCGCCTGCTGCTGCGCCTGTTTTTCACGCTGTTCAGCGGCGCGACGTGCGCTGGCCTGCTGCTGTTGCTGACGGTTATAGTTATTTACCACCGCCCCGGGATCGACCATGACGGCATCAATGGACGATCCCCCGCCGCCGCCGGCAGAGGCATCCAGATGCTCGTCAAACGAACTCCAGATCAGCAGCGCGATCAGAATGATGTGCAGCGCGACTGAAATGATGATCGCTCGTTTAAGCTTGTCGTTTTGTTCGGTTGCCTTTGACACTATCGGTTCCCAAAAACTGTTCGCCTGTACCCGCGATACGCACCGACGGCGAGCGATACTCGCCACCGGACGCCGCGCGGACGCACATACCTGAAGCGATTAAATAGGTTTGGTCATCAAGCCGACCGATTTAACCCCTGCACTATGCAACAGGTTCAGCGCTTTAATAATTTCATCGTAAGGGACGTCTTTCGCACCGCCGATCAGGAACACCGTTTTCTCATTGGCTTCAAGACGTCGCTTCGCTTCGGCAATCACCTGCTCCGGCGGCAGCTGGGACAGCGTCTCCTGCCCCACTTTCACGCTGTACTGCCCTACCCCGGAGACTTCTACAATCACCGGCGGATCGTCATTGCTTTTCACCGCTTGCGATTCCGTGGCGTCCGGCAGATCGACTTCCACGCTCTGCGTAATGATCGGCGCCGTTGCCATAAAGATCAGCAACAGCACCAACAGGACATCCAGCAGCGGAACGATGTTGATCTCGGACTTCAGTTCGCGACGTCCGCGTCCACGTGCTCTGGCCATGGCTTACCCCTTATTGCTTTCGCTGGTGGTAAAGGCCTGACGGTGCAGAATGGCGGTGAACTCTTCCATAAAGTTGTCGTAGTTCAGTTCCAGTTTGTTCACGCGCTGGTTCAGGCGGTTATACGCCATGACCGCCGGGATAGCAGCGAACAGACCGATCGCGGTGGCGATCAGCGCTTCGGCGATACCCGGTGCCACCATCTGCAGGGTGGCCTGCTTCACCGCGCCAAGGGCGATAAAAGCGTGCATGATCCCCCAGACGGTACCAAACAGACCGATATACGGGCTGATGGAACCTACGGTGCCGAGGAACGGGATATGCGTCTCCAGCGTTTCCAGTTCGCGGTTCATCGAAATACGCATCGCGCGCGATGCCCCTTCGACAATCGCTTCCGGCGCATGGCTGTTGGCCCGATGCAGGCGCGCAAACTCTTTGAAGCCGCTGTAGAAGATTTGCTCCGAACCGGTCAGATTATCGCGACGCCCCTGGCTCTCCTGATACAAACGGGACAGTTCGATCCCGGACCAGAATTTGTCCTCGAACGCTTCAGCTTCACGCACGGCCGAGTTGAGGATACGCGTTCTCTGAATAATGATAGCCCAGGAAGCGATAGAAAAACCAATCAAAATCAACATGATAAGTTTAACCAGAAGGCTCGCCTTCAGGAACAAATCAAGGATATTCATGTCAGTCACTGCTTAAACTCCGCGACAATAGACTTGGGAAGCGCACGTGGCTTCATTAAGAGTGGATCAACGCACACAATGAGAACCTCAGCTTCGTTTAACACTGTATTCTCGGCGTTGACGATTCGCTGCGTGAAAACCAAAGAGGTGCCGCGCATCGAGGTAATTTCCGTCTGGACTTCGAGCATGTCGTCGAGTCTGGCGGGGGCAAAATACTCCAGCGTCATTTTGCGAACCACGAAGGCAACGCGTTCAGCCAACAGAACCTGTTGACTAAAGTGATGGTGGCGCAGCATCTCTGTGCGTGCTCTTTCATAAAAAGCGACGTAACTGGCGTGGTAAACCACACCACCGGCGTCGGTATCTTCGTAGTAGACCCGAACCGGCCATCGAAACAGCGTTGTATTCACTTTACATCCCGGTAATGCAAAAAAAGGTTAGAGCTTTCAAACTTCGCTACTATACGCGCGGGAAAGGTGGTTTGGAATGGGGGAAAGTAAACGGGGCGTAAATTTTTATGGGCTTATGCAAGCCCATACCATTAACAGAGATCTCTTATTCAAAAGAAGAAAAAGAAGAGACCTAAAGCGAGCACAATATCAGCGATAAGCGGACAGAAAATCCCCTGCCAGTGAACGGCACGCGGACGGAAGCCCACGCCGTGAATAACGCCGCTGCAAACCGCCCACATCAGCAAGAAACCATGCCAGATTTCCAGCTCGCTGGTCTTCGCCGCAAAGCGCGACGGATCCCAGAAAATGCAGCCTGCCAGCAGCAGCGCCATCAATAAGGAAAGCGCCCTTAACGGGCGCTTGTCCATTATCGCATACATATACTTTATCATTCACGTCGCCTCTTTGTTGGCTACGTCTGCTTACCCCAGTCACTTACTGGTGTAAGCTCCTGGGGATTCACAGACTTGCCGCCTCGATGCAACCCGAATGATTTCGTATATCGCATCACGATAATACTCATCAGTGTTCTTCTTTACCTGCTTTGGTGGCTTCCACGTGCTCAAGCGCCAGCGCGGTAATCACCCCAAAGGCACAGGCAAGAAGCGTTCCCAAAATCCATGCGAAGTACCACATATATAGCTCCTTACCTTAGTACAACGAGTGGGTGTTCTTTTCGATGTCTTCGCGCGTGATGCGGCCAAACATCTTCCAGTAACACCAGCTGGTGTAGGCCAGAATGATTGGCACGAAGATAATCGCCACGTAGGTCATCAGGTTCAGCGTCCGCTGGCTGGAAGTCGCGTCCCACATCGTCAGGCTGGCGTTCAGCATGGTGCTGGACGGCATGATGAACGGGAACATCGCAATACCGGCGGTCAGAATGATGCAGGCCAGGGTCAGCGAGGAGAACAGGAATGCCCATGCGCCTTTATCCGCTTTAGTCGAGACGACGGTCAGCAGCGGCAGCACCACGCCCAGGGCAGGAACGGCCCACAGCGCTGGCATGTTATTAAAGTTCACCATCCATGCACCGGCTTCACGCACCACTTCTTTAGTCAGCGGGTTAGACGGGCCGCTATGATCCATTACCGATTTGACCACATAGCCGTCGATGCCGTAGTAGACCCACACGCCCGCCAGCGCGAAGCAGACCAGCGTCACCAGCGCCGCCACCGTGGAAACGGTGCGGGTACGCAGGTGCAGTTCGCCTACGGTACGCATCTGCAGGTAGGTGGCGCCCTGAGTCAGGATCATCGCCACGCTGACGATACCGGCCAGCAGACCAAACGGATTCAGCAGCTGGAAGAAGTTACCGGTATAGAACAGACGCAGGTATTCATCGACGTGGAACGGCACGCCCTGCAGCAGGTTGCCGAAGGCCACACCAATCACCAGCGGCGGCACGAAGCTACCGATGAAGATGCCCCAGTCCCACATGTTGCGCCAGCGGGTGTCCTCGATCTTGGAACGGTAGTCAAAACCTACCGGACGGAAGAACAGCGAGGCCAGTACCAGAATCATCGCCACATAGAAGCCAGAGAACGCCGCGGCGTAAACCATCGGCCACGCCGCGAACAGCGCGCCGCCGGCGGTGATGAGCCACACCTGGTTACCGTCCCAGTGCGGGGCGATGGCGTTGATCATAATCCGACGCTCGGTGTCGTTACGGCCGAGGAAACGGGTGAGCATGCCCACCCCCATGTCGAACCCGTCGGCGACAGCGAAGCCAATCAGCAGAATGCCAATCAGCAGCCACCAGATAAAACGCAATACTTCATAATCGATCATTTGACGACTCCTGTCTTAGCGTGCCGACTGAATAGCCGCAGAGGACTGTTCAAAGTGATAGCGGCCGGTTTTCAGGCTGCTAGGTCCTTTGCGGGCAAACTTGAACATCAGGAACAGTTCAGCCACCAGGAACAGCGTGTACAGACCGCAGATCAGCAACATTGAGAAGATCAGATCGCCCGCGGTCAGCGACGAGTTGGCCACCGCCGTCGGCAGGACCTCACCAATCGCCCACGGCTGACGGCCATATTCGGCAACAAACCAGCCTGACTCCACGGCAATCCACGGCAGCGGCAGACCAAAGAACGCGGCGCGCAGCAGCCATTTTTTCTCGCCAATGCGGTTACGAATCACGCTCCAGAAGGAGGCGCCGATAATCAACAGCATCAGGATGCCGCACGCCACCATGATACGGAAGGCGAAGTACAGCGGTGCGACGCTTGGAATAGAGTCTTTGGTCGCTTTGGCGATCTGCTCTTCCGTGGCGTCAGCAACGTTCGGAGTATAGCGCTTCAGTAGCAGGCCATAGCCGAGGTCTTTCTTCACGCTGTTGAACTGGTCGCGAATGGCCTGGTCGGTCGAACCGGCGCGCAGCTGCTCCAGCAGCGCGTACGCTTTCATCCCGTTACGGATACGCTCTTCGTGCTGAACCATCAGATCCTTCAGGCCGATAACCGGCTTATCCACCGAGCGGGTGGCGATGATGCCCAGCGCGTAAGGGATTTGGATCGCGAAGTGGTTGGTCTGCGCATTCTGATCGGGAATACCAAACAGGGTAAAGGCCGCCGGCGCAGGCTGGGTTTCCCACTCTGCTTCGATAGCCGCCAGTTTGGTTTTCTGCACGTCACCCATTTCGTAACCGGATTCGTCACCCAGCACAATAACGGAGAGGATCGCTGCCATACCGAAGCTGGCGGCGATGGCAAAGGAGCGCTTAGCAAAGGCAAAGTCGCGGCCTTTCAGCATATACCAGGAGCTGATGGCCAGGATGAACATCGCGCCGGTGACATAACCAGACGCCACGGTGTGCACGAACTTCACCTGGGCGACCGGGTTGAGCACCAGTTCAGAGAAGCTGACCATCTCCATACGCATGGTTTCGAAGTTGAAGTCCGATGCGATAGGGTTCTGCATCCAGCCGTTGGCGACAAGGATCCACAGCGCGGAGAGGTTGGAGCCCAGCGCGACCAGCCAGGTGACCGCCATGTGCTGAACTTTACCCAGACGATCCCAACCGAAGAAGAACAGACCTACAAAGGTGGATTCGAGGAAGAAGGCCATCAGACCTTCAATGGCCAGCGGCGCACCGAAGATATCGCCCACGTAGTGTGAGTAATACGACCAGTTAGTCCCGAACTGGAACTCCATGGTCAGACCGGTCGCCACACCCAGCGCAAAGTTGATACCAAACAACTTGCCCCAGAACTTGGTCATATCTTTATAAATCTGTTTGCCGGAAAGGACGTAAACCGTTTCCATGATGGCCAGCAGGAACGCCATACCGAGCGTTAGCGGCACAAAAAGGAAGTGGTACATCGCGGTCAAGGCAAACTGTAAGCGCGACAGTTCGACTATATCTAACATCATGACTCCTTGCTCATCGCATGAAGACTCCGAAAATGAACCGAGAAGCTCTGGTTCATACGCATGCCCCAATACAAATGTTATTTGTTGCCCGTCCGCAGCACGTTTCAACTGAAAGTGAAGCCACGCCACGATAAGGTTACAAATACGTTAACGAAAACCCAATTGATTCCCCAATATATTACGCCGCAATAACCTTACAATAAATATGTTTTTATTGTTCCAGTTTTACATTTTTCGACGGTGATCAATATATAGCGAAGATGGCCGGTTTAGGCCAATTTGACTTGCGACAATTTAACGTTTTTTGAAGGATTTTTCCAAGCATTAAGCATTGATATAAATCAATTTTTACTCTACGTGTTAATTATGTAGCTCAATAAAGAATATTGGTGAATTTAATGTTAATGCTGTGTTTAAAGTATGCCTTGATTGGTTACTGAAAAGAGAGATATGAGAATCATAGGTAATATTATTTAACGCCGAGGAAAAAAAATGAAAAAAAATGAGCCGATCTAAATAATGCTAGACTGCTCACAGTATTTTTCCTGTTTTCTTACGCCCTCTCCTGCTGTTTTTTTCTCTGTCTCAAACCCTTGCCTGTCAGCCACTGCGAAATTATTTTCTTCAGCGACAACACTGCCGAGATAATATTCATGAAATAATTCATAAAATCAATATGATAGGTAAGGTTTTTCGCGGGACAGACAATCCGCCGGTTCAGCGACTTTCCCGGCAAGGCGGATAACGCCCATAAAAAAGGCCACCTGACGGTGGCCAACCATGTCGAAATCGGACAGATTTCTGCTTGCGGAGAAGCAGAGAGGGTTTACTTGATGATAGCTTTCAGCGCTTCGCCGATATCGGCGAGGCTGCGAACGGTTTTCACACCGGCGGCTTCCAGAGCGGCAAATTTCTCATCAGCAGTACCTTTACCGCCAGCGATGATGGCGCCAGCGTGGCCCATACGCTTGCCTTTCGGCGCGGTCACGCCCGCGATGTAGCCGACAACCGGCTTGGTCACGTGCTCTTTGATGTAGGCTGCCGCTTCTTCTTCCGCGCTGCCGCCGATCTCACCGATCATCACGATCGCTTCGGTCTGCGGATCTTCCTGGAACAGCTTCAGGATATCGATGAAGTTGGAGCCCGGGATCGGGTCGCCGCCGATACCGACGCAGGTAGACTGGCCGAAACCGTAGTCGGTCGTCTGCTTAACCGCTTCATAAGTCAGGGTACCGGAACGGGAAACGATGCCCACTTTACCCGGCTTGTGAATGTGGCCAGGCATGATGCCGATTTTGCACTCGCCCGGGGTGATAACGCCTGGGCAGTTCGGGCCAATCATGCGTACGCCCGCTTCGTCCAGCTTCACTTTCACAGTCAGCATATCCAGCGTCGGGATACCTTCGGTGATGGTGATAATCAGCTTAATGCCCGCGTCGATTGCTTCCAGAATGGAGTCTTTGCAGAACGGTGCCGGAACGTAGATAACGGTCGCGGTGGCGCCGGTCGCTTCAACGGCTTCGCGTACGGTGTTGAACACCGGCAGACCCAGATGGGTGGTGCCGCCTTTGCCTGGCGTCACGCCGCCAACCATTTGCGTACCATAAGCGATCGCTTGTTCAGAGTGGAAGGTCCCCTGGCTACCGGTGAAGCCCTGGCAGATAACCTTGGTATCTTTATTAATTAAAACTGACATTATTTCCCCTCCACTGCGGCAACAACCTGCTGTGCTGCGTCCGTCAGACTTTTCGCTGCAATAATATTCAGGCCGCTGTCAGCCAGTTTTTTCGCGCCCAGTTCGGCGTTGTTACCTTCCAGACGAACCACGACCGGAACGTTAACCCCAACTTCCGCTACCGCACCGATGATACCGTCAGCGATCAGGTCGCAACGTACGATACCGCCGAAGATGTTAACCAGCACCGCTTTCACATTGTCATCAGAAAGGATGATTTTGAACGCTTCAGTCACGCGCTCTTTGGTCGCGCCGCCACCTACGTCGAGGAAGTTAGCCGGTTCGCCGCCGTGCAGCTTAACGATGTCCATGGTGCCCATCGCCAGGCCTGCGCCGTTAACCATGCAGCCGATGTTGCCATCCAGTGCCACATAGTTCAGTTCCCACTGTGCCGCCTGCGCTTCACGCGGGTCTTCCTGAGACTGGTCGCGCATTTCGCGCAGATCCGGCTGGCGGAACAGTGCGTTGCCGTCAGCGCCCAGTTTACCGTCGAGGCAGATCAGGTCGCCCTGTTTGGTGATAACCAGCGGGTTAATTTCGATCAGCGCCAGGTCGCGCTCCAGGAAAATGGTCGCCAGCCCCATGAAAATCTTGGTGAACTGCTGAACCTGTTTACCTTCCAGACCCAGTTTGAACGCCAGTTCGCGCCCCTGGTAAGGCATCGGGCCCGCCAGCGGATCGATAGCGATCTTGTGGATCAGGTGCGGGGTTTCTTCCGCGACTTTTTCGATTTCCACACCGCCTTCAGTAGACGCCATGAACACCACGCGACGGGAGCTACGGTCAACGACCGCGCCGAGGTACAGTTCTTTATCGATATCGGTCGCCGCTTCCACCAGAATCTGGTTTACCGGCTGGCCATTGGCATCTGTTTGGTAGGTCACCAGGCGTTTGCCCAGCCAGTGTTCAGCAAATGCGCGGATCTCTTCTTTGCTCTTAACTACTTTCACACCGCCCGCTTTACCGCGGCCACCAGCGTGAACCTGACATTTCACTACCCACGGACCCGCACCGATTTTTGAAGCGGCTTCTTCTGCTTCACGCGGAGTAGTACAGGCATAACCCACCGGCGCCGGTAAGCCATAGCGGGCAAAAAGTTGTTTTGCCTGATATTCATGTAAGTTCATGTGTTCAGTCCATCCTTCAGGGTGTAATTATCTTTAAACCTGTAGGCCTGATAAGACGCGCTAGCGTCGCCATCAGGCATCTCATCAACGCCGGATGGCGGCATATAAATGCCTTATCCGGCCTACGGTAAGTCATACTATTACTGA
Source organism: Klebsiella sp. K-Nf6 (assembly GCF_002806655.1). Taxonomy (NCBI): domain Bacteria; kingdom Pseudomonadati; phylum Pseudomonadota; class Gammaproteobacteria; order Enterobacterales; family Enterobacteriaceae; genus Klebsiella; species Klebsiella sp. K-Nf6. The sequence continues at coordinate 12,893 of NZ_PIBN01000009.1, forward strand.
CTACACGTCCAGCAGCAGACGAGTCGGATCTTCCAGCAGCTCTTTAATCGCCACCAGGAAGCCAACCGATTCACGCCCATCGATCAGACGGTGGTCGTAGGAGAGCGCCAGGTACATCATCGGCAGGATCTCTACCTTGCCATTCACCGCCATCGGACGGTCTTTAATGGCATGCATACCCAGAATGGCGCTCTGCGGTGGGTTGATGATCGGCGTGGACATCAGGGAACCGAAAACGCCGCCGTTGGTAATGGTGAAGTTACCGCCGGTCAGGTCATCTACGGTCAGCTTGCCGTCACGGCCTTTCACTGCCAGCTCTTTAATATTCTTTTCGATGTCCGCCATGCCCAGCAGGTCAACGTCACGCAGAACCGGGGTTACCAGGCCGCGCGGAGTGGATACTGCCATGCTGACGTCGAAGTAGTTGTGGTAAACCACGTCGTCGCCGTCGATGGAAGCGTTCACTTCCGGGTAGCGTTTCAGCGCTTCAACAACCGCTTTCACGTAGAAGGACATGAAGCCCAGACGGATACCGTGACGTTTTTCGAAGGCATCGCCGTACTGCTTACGCAGATCCATAATCGGCTTCATGTTGACTTCGTTAAAGGTCGTCAGCATGGCGGTGGAATTTTTCGCTTCCAGCAGACGCTCGGCCACGCGTTTACGCAGACGGGTCATCGGGACGCGTTTTTCTGAGCGGTGACCCAGCTGCGGCGCTGGTGCTGCCGCCGCGGTAGCCGCTGGCGCTTTGGCTTCAGCCGCCGCCGGGGCTTTCGCCAGATGCTTCTCGACGTCTTCACGAGTCAGACGTCCACCCACGCCGGTGCCTTTGATGGCAGCGGCATCGAGGTTGTGTTCCGCCAGCAGACGACGGATCGCCGGGCTGAGCGCGTCATTGTTCTGCTCTTCCAGAGAGGCTTGCTGGCGCTGCGCCGGGGTGGACGCTTTCGCGTCCGCTTTTTCGCTGGTTTCTTTACCTGCGCTGTTGCCTTCACGCAGGCGGCCAAGGATCTGGCGAGACAGGACGGTAGCGCCCTCGTCTTCCAGCACTGCATCCAGAATGCCGTCCGCTGATGCCGGTACTTCCAGTACCACTTTGTCAGTTTCGATTTCGACCAGAACTTCGTCACGGACGACCGCGTCGCCCGGTTTTTTATGCCAGGTGGCGACGGTTGCGTCAGCTACGGACTCAGGCAGGTCGGGAACCAGAATATCTACGCTACTCATTGTGTATCCTTTAATTAATCGACGTTCAGCGCGTCATTGACCAGATCTTGTTGCTGTTTCTGGTGAACGGACATGTACCCTACCGCCGGAGAGGCGGAGGCCGGGCGGCCTGCATAACGCAGAGAGGCCCCAAATGGAACTACTTCACGAAGGTGGTGCTGGCTGCAGTACCATGCGCCCTGGTTGAGCGGCTCTTCCTGGCACCAGACAAAATCGTGTACGTGCGAGTAAGCTTTCAGCGCTTCCTGCACCGCCTGATGCGGGAACGGGTAGAGCTGTTCGATACGCACGATGGCGACATCTTTTTGCTCGTTTTTGCGACGCTGTTCCAGCAGGTCATAGTAAACCTTACCAGAGCACAGTACGACGCGCTTCACGGCTTGCGGATCGAGATCGTCGATTTCGCCGATGGCCGGCATAAAGGTGCCGTTCGCCAGTTCGTCCATGCTGGAGACCGCCAGCGGGTGGCGCAGCAGAGACTTCGGCGACATCACCACCAGCGGACGGCGCATACCGCGCAGTGCCTGACGACGCAGCATATGGTAAACCTGTGCCGGGGTGGACGGGACGCAAACCTGCATGTTCTGCTCAGCGCACAGCTGCAGATAACGTTCCAGACGCGCGGAGGAGTGCTCCGGACCCTGCCCTTCGTAGCCGTGCGGCAGCAGCATCACCAGACCACACATCCGGCCCCATTTCTGTTCGCCAGAGGAGATGAACTGATCAATGACCACCTGCGCGCCGTTGGCGAAGTCGCCGAACTGCGCTTCCCAGATGGTCAGCGTACGCGGTTCTGCGGTGGCGTAACCGTATTCGAACGCCAGCACGGCTTCTTCAGACAGCACCGAGTCCCAGACGCGGAACTGGCCCTGGCCGTTGTGCACGTGCTGCAGCGGGGTATAGGTAGAACCGTTGCTCTGGTTATGAATAACCGCATGACGGTGGAAGAAGGTGCCACGACCGGAGTCTTCGCCGGACAGACGCACCGGAATGCCTTCGTCAACCAGAGTGGCGTAAGCCAGGTTTTCGGCACCGCCCCAATCGAACATCTTCTCACCGGCGGCCATCAGCTGGCGATCGCCGTAGATTTTCGCCACACGAGACTGCATTTCGATACCTTCCGGCACCGTACTGATGCGTTTGGCCAGCTCTTGCAGACGTTTTGGCTCCACTTTATCCGGATAGCTCTCATCCCACTCGTGGTTAAGGTAGGGAGACCAGGTAAAGGAGTGCATATTCATCGGACGCCACTCCTCCACCACGCACTCGCCGGCATCCAGCGCATCGCGGTAAAGGTTAACCTGCTCGGTCGCGTCTTCCAGCGTCGCGACTTTGTCCTGCTCCAGCTTGTCAGCATAGATTTTGCGCGGGGTCGGATGCTTTTTGATTTTCTGGTACATCAGCGGCTGGGTAGCGCTCGGCTCGTCGGCTTCGTTGTGGCCGTGACGGCGGTAGCACACCAGGTCGATGAAGACATCGCGTTTGAAGGTATTACGGAAATCCAGCGCCAGACGGGTAACGAAAGCAACGGCTTCCGGGTCATCCGCGTTAACGTGGAAAATCGGCGCCTGAACCATCTTACCGATATCGGTACAGTATGGCGTAGAACGCGCATCCAGCGGGTTGGAGGTGGTAAAGCCAACCTGGTTGTTGATAACGATGCGCACGGTACCGCCGACTTCGTAACCGCGGGCTTTCGACATGTTCAGGGTTTCCTGAACCACGCCCTGGCCGGTAACGGCGGCGTCGCCGTGAATAGTAATAGGCAGAACTTTGTTGCTGCTTGGCTCGTCCAGACGATCCAGACGGGCGCGTACGGAACCGATAACCACCGGGCTGACGATTTCCAGGTGCGACGGGTTAAACGCCAGCGCCAGGTGAACCAGACCGCCTTCGGTTTCCATATCGGAAGAGAAGCCCATGTGGTACTTCACATCGCCGGTGCCGAGGTGTTCTTTATGTTTGCCCGCGAATTCGTCGAACAGGTCCTGCGGTTTTTTACCCAGCACGTTGACCAGCACGTTCAGACGGCCGCGGTGTGCCATGCCCAGCACCACTTCTCGGGTGCCGCTTTTGCCTGCATGGCGGATCATCTCTTTGAGCATCGGGATCAGGGCATCACCGCCTTCCAGCGAGAAGCGTTTCGCCCCCGGGAATTTAGCGCCGAGGTAGCGTTCCAGCCCTTCTGCAGCGGTCAGTTCACTGAGGAAGCGTTTTTTCTCTGCCGCGGTGAAGCTCGCTTTACCCGCTACCGATTCAATACGCTGCTGGATCCAGCGTTTTTCCTCAGTAGAGGTGATATGCATGTATTCCGCGCCGATAGAGCCGCAGTAGGTTTGCTTGAGGGCGGCAATCAACTCGCCCAGCTTCATCGTGTCTTTACCGATGGCAAATGAACCTACGTTATAGCTATCCTGGAAATCGGCCTCGGTCAGATCGTGGTAGGCCGGATCAAGATCCGCCACTCTCTCTTGCTTCCACAACCCCAGCGGATCGAGATTCGCATGCTGGTGGCCACGGAAACGGTATGCGTTGATGAGCTGCAGGACTTTAACCTGCTTCACATTGGTGTCAGGGTCGGAAATCGAAGAAGTGTAACGTGAGGCATCCTTCGCCAGTCGACGGAAATAATCACGTGTTTTGGAATGGAATTGATCCGGTTTAACTCCGGTGCCAGGTAACTGCTGGAACATCGAACGCCAGTTGGCGTCAACAGAGTCAGGATCGGTTAAGAAGTCTTCATAGAGCTGTTCTATCCAGCTCTGGTTCGAACCAGAGAGGAAAGAAGAGTCCAGCCAGGCTTTCATTGCGCCGTTCTGCATCGTGATCCCTTAAGCATTTTTATGCTTATTTCGCCGTAGAAACTACCACGCACACCGAGTGCACGTGCCGGGGTTCACTTTTTGCGGACGAGTTGTGGTTTCGATCCGCTAAGGAACCTTTAAAAACTGCCATTAATCTTCAGCGTTCAGGCTGCGGTTGCGTTGGCTGCCTTCGCTTACCCCGGTCACATAGTTCACTATGCTCCCGGGGATGCGCTCAGTTGCCGCCTTACCTCGCACTGAACGCCTCGATTACTGGTACATCTTGTGGCGGTTTTTAAAGATTTCCTGCTATCCCCTTCATACTTCAAGTTACATGTGCGTTGGCTTTCCTCACTCACCCCAGTCACTTACTTGAGTAAGCTCCTGGGGATTCGCTGCGTCGCCGCCTTCCTGTAACTCGAATTATTTAGGGTATTCATTTCCCGGTGGCACAAACGCTACCGGGGTTACTGCTTTGGTAGCCCGGATAAGCGCAAGCGCCATCCGGGACAGACCGTGTTGCTTACGCGCTGCGCTGCAGCAGCATCGACTTAATATGGCCGATGGCGCGCGTCGGGTTAAGCCCTTTAGGACACACACTGACGCAGTTCATAATGCTGTGACAGCGGAATACGCTGAAAGCATCGCTCAGGCCGTCCAGGCGCTCGCTGGTTTCAGTATCGCGACTGTCGATCAGGAAGCGATACGCGGCCAACAGGCCTGCCGGGCCGATGAACTTGTCCGGGTTCCACCAGAACGACGGGCAGGAGGTTGAACAACATGCGCACAGAATACACTCGTACAGACCATCGAGTTTCTCACGCTGCTCGGGCATCTGCAGATGCTCGCGAGCCGGAGGATTTTGCCCATTATTCAACAAGTAAGGCTTAATCTTCTCATATTGTGCATAGAATTGCCCCATGTCTACCACCAAATCACGGATAACCGGTAATCCTGGCAGCGGACGGATAACAATCTTCTTGCCCGGCTGATTCAGCGCGGAGATCGGCGTGATGCACGCCAGACCGTTTTTCCCGTTCATGTTCAGGCCATCGGAACCGCAAACCCCTTCACGGCAGGAGCGGCGGAACGACAGCGACGGATCTTTTTCTTTCAACTGGATCAGCGCATCCAGCAGCATCATGTCGCGACCTTCTTCCGCTTCGAGGGTGTAATCCTGCATGTGCGGAGCGTCGTCAACATCCGGGTTATAGCGATAAATTGAAAACTCGAGTTTCATTTTCCTGTCTCCGCATTAGTAAGTACGAATCTTCGGCGGGAATGCCGGACGCAGTTTCGGTTCCATGTTGACGCTACGACGCGTCATGGATTCCGACTCTGGCAGATACAGGGAATGGCACAGCCAGTTTTCATCATCACGATCCGGGAAGTCGAAGCGGCTGTGGGCGCCACGGCTTTCGGTACGGAAGTTGGCGGATACGGCCGTTGAATAGGCGGTTTCCATCAGGTTATCCAGCTCCAGGCACTCGACGCGCTGGGTGTTGAACTCGCTGGAAGTATCGTCCAGGCGCGCATTTTTCAGACGCTCGCGGATCACTTTCAGCTGCTCCAGGCCCTTGTGCATCGCATCGCCTTCACGGAATACCGAGAAGTTATGTTGCATACATTCCTGCAACGCTTTGCGGATAGCAACCGGGTCTTCGCCGGAGCGGGTGTTGTTCCAGCGGTTGAGACGGTCCAGAGAGGCTTCGACATCGGATTCGCTGGCTGCGCGCAGGGCGCCCTGCTCGGCGATGGACTCCTGCAGATGCAGGCCCGCCGCGCGGCCGAAGACCACCAGGTCCAGCAGTGAGTTGCCGCCCAGACGGTTGGCGCCGTGTACCGATACGCAGGCAATTTCGCCTACCGCGAACAGACCCGGGATCACCACGTCTTCGCCCTTCTCATTCACGGTCAGCGCCTGGCCGGTGACTTTGGTCGGAATACCGCCCATCATGTAGTGGCAGGTTGGGATAACCGGAATCGGCTCTTTAACCGGATCGACGTGAGCAAAGGTACGGGACAGCTCGAGGATACCTGGCAGACGAGATTCCAGAACCTCTTTACCCAGGTGATCCAGTTTCAGTTTCGCATGCGGGCCCCACGGTCCATCGCAGCCGCGACCTTCACGAATTTCGATCATGATGGAACGCGCCACCACGTCACGACCCGCCAGGTCTTTCGCGTTCGGCGCATAACGCTCCATAAAGCGCTCGCCGTGTTTGTTCAGCAGGTATCCGCCTTCGCCGCGGCAACCTTCGGTGACCAGCACCCCTGCCCCGGCGATACCGGTCGGGTGGAACTGCCACATTTCCATATCCTGCACAGGAACGCCTGCGCGGATGGCCATCCCGACGCCGTCACCGGTGTTGATGTGGGCGTTGGTGGTGGACTGATAGATACGGCCTGCGCCACCGGTCGCCAGCACGGTGGCGCGGGCTTTAAAGTAGACCACTTCGCCGGTCTCGATGCACAGGGCGGTACAACCGACCACCGCGCCGTCCTGGTTTTTCACCAGATCGAGGGCATACCATTCGGAGAAGATAGTGGTGTGGTTTTTCAGGTTCTGCTGATACAGGGTGTGCAACAGCGCGTGGCCGGTACGGTCAGCCGCCGCCGCGGTGCGTGCCGCCTGCTCGCCGCCGAAGTTTTTCGACTGGCCGCCGAACGGGCGCTGATAAATACGGCCGTCGTCAAGACGGGAGAACGGCAGGCCCATATGTTCCAGCTCAAGAATCGCTTCCGGGCCGGTCTTACACATATATTCGATGGCGTCCTGGTCGCCAATATAGTCCGACCCTTTTACGGTGTCGTACATATGCCATTCCCAGTTATCTTCATGGGAGTTACCGAGCGCGACGGTGATACCACCCTGCGCAGAAACGGTATGGGAACGGGTAGGGAACACTTTGGAGAGCAGTGCACAGGTCTGTCCGCTCTGGGAAATTTGTAGCGCCGCGCGCATGCCTGCGCCGCCGGCACCGATAACAACAGCATCAAACTCTCTGACTGGCAATTTCATTACACACCCCACACCACAACAAATCCATAAAGAACGTAAGCCACCAGCGCCACAACGATAGCCAGTTGCAGAACCAGGCGCAGGGCCAGTGGTTTAACGTAGTCCGTTAACACCTGCCACATCCCGATCCAGGCATGGATGAGAATGGAGACGAGAGCCAGCAGAGTGAAGACTTTAGTGAAACCGGAGGCAAAGAATCCGGTCCACACTTCCCATGAGATTTCACCGGTGGTGGCGAAGAAGCCAACCATGTAGATGATGTAGAGGGTCAGAACGATGGCGGTAGCACGGACCAGAATAAAGTCATGTACGCCGTTGCGTCCCAGTGCTGAGGCGTTGCTTACCATACGAGGACTCCTGCGAGAAGTGAAAGCACGACAGTAATAACAAAAGAGATTTTGGCGGAACGTTTCCCTGCTTCGAGGGTTTCGTCCAGGTAGCCAAAGTCCATCATCAGATGGCGGATACCGACAACGACATGATAGGCCAGTGCGGTGAGAATGCCCCACATGATGAACTTCACAAAGAAGCTATCCATGATCGAGGCCGCCGTCAGAAAACCTTCAGGGGAGGAAAGGCTGGTGCCCAGCAACCAAAGCAGAATTCCGACCGCCACGAAGGTGATGACACCGGAAACGCGATGGAGAATGGACGCTATCGCCGTGATTGGGAACCGTATCGTTTGTAGATCCAGATTGACAGGTCTTTGTTTTTTCACATTTCTTACCATGAATAACGCCCACATGCTGTTCTTATTGTTTCCTTCCTCCGGTCTGCTTGCGGGTCAGACAGCGTCCTTTCTATAACCAGAAGTCATGTTAAAACGTCTTTTCAGGCATTAAAACATCACTAAACAACGCTGGGTGGCTCGGGATTGCAGGGTGTTCCGGAGACCTGGCCGCAGTATAGGCCGTTCACAAAATCATTACAATTAACCTACATATAGTTTGTTGGGTTTTCTCCGGAACAGTGATCAAGGTCACGATAACAACATTTTTTTAATTTTTAATCACCTGATTTGACAAATATTAAACATTCTTGTTACAACCATTACCAGTTAAATGCAATAATGCTCAAAAGTTATGGGGTCACTCTTTCACCTGAGAATAAGTTATGTAACAGTGTGTCAGTATTGACCGATGTAATCAGGACAGTTATTAGTGGTATATAGGTTTTAATATTCGGACTGCTAAAACGCTGATTTGCTGTTGTTTCACCGCAGCCCTGAAGGACGTACCATCAAGCGCCGTTGCTCTGTACCCTGCCCTTTTCGCTGACGCAGAGCTGTGTGCAACATAACAAACTGGTAACGTATGCAGGCGCGGGCCGAAAGCAAATCCACCACCCGGCAGTCTTAAGCAATAAAGGCGCTAAGGAGACCATAAATGTCTGATGCTAAAGCAAAAATCACCCTGGGTGGTGACACTGCTATTGAACTGGATGTGCTAAAAGGCACGCTCGGTCAGGATGTTATTGATATTCGTAGTCTTGGTTCAAAAGGCGTATTTACTTTTGACCCAGGTTTCACATCCACCGCTTCTTGTGAATCTAAAATTACGTTTATCGATGGTGACGAGGGGATCCTGCTGCACCGCGGCTTCCCGATCGACCAGTTAGCGACCGAATCTAACTATCTCGAAGTTTGTTATATTCTGCTGTACGGTGAAAAACCGACTCAGGCCGAATATGACGAATTCAAAACCACCGTCACCCGCCACACCATGATTCATGAGCAGATCACCCGTCTGTTCCATGCGTTCCGTCGCGATTCCCACCCGATGGCGGTGATGTGCGGGATCACTGGCGCCCTGGCGGCTTTCTATCATGACTCCCTCGACGTGAATAACCCGCGTCACCGCGAGATTGCTGCCTACCGTCTGCTGTCCAAAATGCCAACCATGGCAGCCATGTGTTACAAGTATTCTATCGGCCAGCCGTTTGTTTATCCGCGCAACGACCTCTCCTACGCCGGCAACTTCCTGCGCATGATGTTCGCCACACCGTGCGAAGAGTATGAAGTCAATCCGGTGCTTGAGCGCGCGATGGATCGTATTCTGATCCTGCACGCCGATCACGAGCAGAACGCGTCGACCTCGACGGTACGTACCGCCGGCTCCTCCGGCGCTAACCCGTTCGCTTGTATCGCAGCGGGTATCGCCTCCCTGTGGGGACCGGCACACGGCGGCGCCAACGAAGCGGCGCTGAAAATGCTGGAAGAGATCAGCTCCGTTGAACACATTCCGGAATTTGTCCGTCGTGCGAAAGACAAAAATGACTCTTTCCGCCTGATGGGCTTCGGCCATCGTGTTTACAAGAACTACGACCCGCGCGCCACTGTGATGCGTGAAACCTGCCATGAAGTGCTGAAAGAGCTGGGCACTAAAGACGACCTGCTGCAGGTGGCCATGGAGCTGGAGCATATCGCGCTGAACGACCCGTACTTCATCGAGAAGAAACTTTACCCGAACGTCGACTTCTACTCCGGTATCATCCTGAAAGCGATGGGTATTCCGTCCTCCATGTTTACCGTTATCTTCGCCATGGCGCGTACCGTGGGCTGGATTGCGCACTGGAACGAAATGCACAACGATGGCATGAAGATCGCCCGTCCGCGTCAGTTGTACACCGGCTACACCAAACGCGATTACCAGTCTGACATTAAGCGGTAATCTTGTCGTACCGGATAACAATAAACGCGCCAACTGGCGCGTTTTTTTATCTCCCTGACAGCCGGCTTAATGCTGGCATCCGGGACACCAGTAAAACGGCCGTGAGGAGAGTGTCGTCTTCTCAATCCCCCCCCCACAGCGCTCGCACCTCTCCCCGTCACGATGGAAGACCTTAAAGCGAAACAGCGCGCCGTGATGCCTGTTGTCATTCGCCTGGCCGCGGGTTCGATAAGAAAGCCGCGGGATATCCAGCAGCGCGTGCGCCAGCGCATCCAGCTGACTATCGCTCAGTTCAGCGGCTTTACGCTTTCCGCTTAATCCCACCTGCCAGAGGATCTCCACCCGCAGATAGTTACCGAGCCCGGCCAGAAAAGCCTGATCCAGCAGCAGGCCGGAAAACTGACGATGGCGGAATTTGGTCGACAGCAGCCGCGCTTTCACCTCCTCCGCGGTTAACGTCATATCCAGTACATCCGGTCCGACGCGCAGTAAAAACGGGTGATGGGCAACCTGCTCCGCCGTGAGCATTTCAATGTCCGAGGCGCTATAGAGTAAAATCGCCTTGCGTGCGGTCTGCAGCCTGACGCGCAGCACCCGGTTAGAGGCGGGCTGTTCCCCGGCGTCAACCACGCGCCAGACACCGTACAACTGATTATGGCTGTACAGAGTCAACCCGCCGGAGAAGTGGGTCAGCAGGGCTTTCCCCCGGGTGTCAATATGGGTAACCCGCTGACCCATCAGCGAGGTTTGGTAGGGTTGCAACTGGGGAAAGGCGAACCAGACGTCGGTTAAAGGTTCGCCTTTGATTGCCGCCTCCAGTTTATCCGCCGCGCGGCGGATCTCCGGACCTTCCGGCATACTGTCATCCTTCTGTTAATGGGTGGCGCCGCCGCCCAGTTTACTATCCACCGACTGGCGCAGCGCCACGGCAATGGCCGTTTCCAGCGCCTCCCGCACGGTGGCGGTCGCCATACTCGGTTCGCCGGGATGGGCCGCCGCCTGCACCGGTAGCCATGGAATATGGATAAAGCCGCCCCTGACGCCAGCCTGCTCCTGCAGCTTATGTAGCAAACCATACATCACGTGATTGCAGACGAAGGTGCCGGCGGTTTGGGAGACCGAAGCCGGGATCCCACGATCGCGCAACGCGCTGACGATCGCTTTGATCGGTAAGGTGCTGAACCACGCCGCCGGCCCCCCGTCGACGATCGGCGTGTCGACAGGCTGCTGGCCGTTGTTATCGGGAATGCGCGCATCATCGACATTGATAGCCACACGTTCAACGCTGATATCGACGCGACCACCGGCCTGCCCCACAGCAATGACCAGCCTCGGCTGCAGGTCTTCTATCGCCGCGTAGAGCACCGACAGCGCCTCGCCAAACACACAGGGGAGCTGGCGGGCGATCACCGGCTGCCCGGCAATCATCATCCCGTCCAGCAGCTTCACCACTTCCCATGAAGGGTTAACCGTCTCGCCATCAAAGGGTTCAAAACCGGTTAACAACACGCCTGCCATTATTCTCTCCTTAGCGGTCATTCAGGTTGTCACGCTTCAGCGTCCAGTTGCGCGCTGACCAGAATATGGCGCCCGGCAAACGCCGCCCGCAGACGGCGGGCAAAATCCAGCGCGTGCGGGCCATCGCCGTGCAGACACACCGTCTGCGCCACCACGTTGGCCCACTCGCCGCTGATGCTGCGCACCCGGTGGTGTTGCACCATCTCGAGGGTTTGCGCCAGGGCCTGCTCTTCGCTGTCAATCAGCGCGCTGGGCTGGCTACGCGGCACCAGGCTACCGTCGGCCAGGTAGCCGCGGTCAGCAAACACCTCCTGACGCGTCGTCAGACCATAGTGATGCCCGGCACGGATCAGTTCGCTGCCCGCCAGCCCCACCAGCACCAGCTTCGGGTTAACATCACGGACCGCGCGGGCAATGGCGTCCGCCAGCGGCGGCGATTTGGCCGCCTGGTTATAAAGCATGCCGTGCGGCTTCACATGCTGCAGCTCGCCGCCCTGCGCCTGAACGATCGCCGCCAGGGCGCCAATCTGATACAGCGTCTGGGCATAGACCGTTTCCGGCGGCAGATCCATCGCCGTACGACCAAAATTTTCCCGGTCGGGATACCCCGGATGGGCGCCCACCGCCACGCCGTACTTCAGCGCCTCGCGCACGCTCTGCACCATCAGCCGGGCATCGCCGGCGTGAAAACCACAGGCGATATTCGCCGAGGACACCAGCTGGAGCAGCGCGCTATCGTTCGCGCCCCCTTCCCCGAGATCGGCATTGAGATCAATCATCATCGTGGAGTCTCCAGGCCAGTTGTTCAAGATAACGCTGACGATCGGCCCGCGCCTTCAGCGCCTCCTCCAGCGAGCAGGCGACGAAGTGGATCGGCTGCCCCAGCGGGATCTGCGCCAGCTGGTACATATCAGCCTCAATAATGCAGGCGATGCGCGGATAACCGCCGGTGGTTTGCGCATCGTTCATCAGCACGATGGGCTGGCCGTTGTGCGGCACCTGCACCACGCCAGGCAGCAGACCGTGCGACAGCATTTCGCGATCGGTGGTCCGTTTCAGCGGCTGCCCCTGCAGGCGGTAACCCATACGGTTGCTCTGCGGGCTGAGCTGCCAGGGAGAGCGCCAGAACGACGCCTGCGAGGCCGCATCAAACTCGTGATACTCCGGGCCCGGCAGCGCGCGAATGCGATTGTCCAGCGGCAGCTGCTTGACGCCGCGCGAGGTGGTAAAGCGCCGGGCGGCTTTCCCGAGCTTCAGCTGGTCGCCATCCTGCAGGCGGCGTCCTTCCAGACCGCCAATCCCCGCCTTAAGATCCGTGCTGCGCGAGCCAAGCACCACCGGGACCGCAATCCCGCCCGCCACCGCCAGATAGCTGCGGATGCCATGCTGCGGCGTTTTCAGCACCAGCCGCTGCCCGGCCCGGTAGGCGGTACGCCAGCCCACCCAGACCGCTTTGCCGTCCAGCGTCGCTTCGCAGGCGGCGCCGGTCAGCGCGAACCAGCCGCTGCGGGCAAATTCAATCTCCACCTGGCCGAGGGTTATCTCCAGCCCGGCGGCGTTCGCCTCGTTGCCAACCAGCAGATTGGCAATCACCAGCGCCGGATAATCCAGGGCGCCGCAGCGACTGATGCCAGACTGGCGCAGGCCTTCTCGTCCACCGTCCTGTACCGAGGTGTACAGACCGGCGCGGATCAGGGTCAACATACCCCCTCCTTTTGCGGCACAAAGCGAATTTTATCGCCCACGCGCAGCAGCGCAGGCTCCTTACGCGCCGGGTCAAACAGCGTCAACGCGGTCCGCCCCAGCAGCTGCCAGCCGCCAGGCGTCGCCAGCGGATAGATGCCGGTTTGCGCGCCGCCAATGCCCACCGAACCGGCCGGCACCCGTACGCGCGGTTCGGCGCGACGCGGGGTCGCCAGCGCCGGCGGCAGCCCGCCCAGGTAGGGAAATCCCGGCTGAAAACCAATAAACCAGACCAGGTATTCCACCGAAGCATGCAGCTCCACAACCTGTTTTTCACTCAGGCCGCTGTGCTGCGCCACCACCCCGAGATCCGGCCCGGCCTCGCCGCCGTACACCACCGGGATGGTTAATGACCTCGACTCCGGCGCCAGCGCAAGACTCTCCTCCCACCAGCGCTGTAGACGGTCTATCGCCTCCCACGCCATCTCCTGCGGACGGCGGAGCACTACGGTGATATTGTTCATACCGGGAATGGCGTCAACCACCTCTTCGTGGTGAGACAGACGCTGGGCCAATCCCCATATCCGTTGCTGGCTCTCGAGCGTGACCGGCGGCTCCAGCTCCAGCACGACGGCCGTTTCTCCTAACAGATAACAACGCGCTCGCTGCACTTTTCTCTCTCCCGTCAGGCAGGGTTGGGAATATCAATAAAGGTGACATCCAGGTCGGTCGTTTCCGTCAGCCATTCGCTGAGGGCGCGAATGCCACCGCGCTCGGTGGCGTGGTGACCAGCGGCATAAAAATGCAGCCCCTGCTCGCGGGCAGAGTGAATGGTTTGTTCCGACACCTCGCCGGTGATAAACGCGTCCACCCCAAAGCGCGACGCGGCGTCAATAAAGCCCTGGCCGCCGCCGGTACACCAGGCGATGCGGCTGACGGTGTCCGGCCCGGTATCGCCGCACCACAGCGGCTTGCGCCCCAACCGCGCTTCGATCCAGGAGGCCAGTTCGAGGCCGGAAACCGGCATCGACAGTTCGCCCCACGGCACCAGCGGTTCGATTTCACCCAGTACGTTAATCCCCAGCAGATGCGCCAGCTGCGCGTTGTTGCCCAGCTCCGGATGGGCATCCAGCGGCAGGTGCCAGCCATAGAGATTGATATCGTTGGCCAGCAGCGTTTTCAGGCGGCGGCGCTTCATGCCACGGATCACTGGCGACTCGTTTTTCCAGAAATAGCCATGATGGACGATCACCGCATCCGCCTGCAGCCGAACGGCTTCATCCAACAGCGCCTGGCTGGCCGTCACCCCGGTGACAATCTTGTGCACCGTGTCGCGTCCTTCCACCTGCAAACCGTTAGGGGCGAAGTCACTGATGGCCGCACTATTGAGCTTGTCGTTAATCAGTTGTTCCAGTTCGCTATTTTTCATCGCCACTCCAGCAGATAATCAGGGTATACAAAGGCATAACATAACCATATCCATTCGGGCCGTCGATAGTCCACTACCGGCACCGACCATGACTTTTTACCGGATCCCGCATTTTGTCTACCCACCCCGTCGCGCATTCGTGTATATTTATGCACTAATAAAGCATATTAAATAACCAGAAAGCCCCTCAAGCCATGAATATGACTAATTAAGCGCTATTCATGCAGAACGATCGACTTTCGCTTTACGCCAGGAAACCACACTTCTCATGAAGACAACATCATCGCAACCGCGGGCGATTTACTACGTCGTGGCGCTGCAAATCTGGGAATATTTTAGCTTCTACGGCATGCGCGCCCTGCTGATCCTCTATCTCACCAATCAGCTCAAATATGACGATAACCACGCCTACGCCCTGTTCAGCGCCTACTGTTCGCTGGTTTATGTGACGCCGATCCTCGGCGGCTATCTGGCCGATAAGCTGCTGGGCAACCGGATGGCGGTGATGCTCGGCGCGCTGCTGATGGCCATTGGCCATCTGGTGCTCGGGGCCAGCGAAACCGCCCCGGTCTTCCTCTACCTGTCGCTGGCGATCATCGTCTGCGGCTACGGGTTGTTTAAATCCAACGTCAGCTGTCTGCTGGGCGAACTCTACGAACCTGCCGATCCGCGTCGCGATGGCGGCTTCTCGCTGATGTATGCCGCGGGCAATATCGGCTCGATTATCGCGCCTATCGCCTGCGGCTACGTACAGGAGGAGTATAGCTGGGCGATGGGCTTTGCCCTGGCGGCCATCGGCATGGTGGCGGGACTGGTGATTTTTCTCTGCGGCAACCGTCACTTCCAGCATACCGCCGGCGTCAACCGCCAGGCGCTGTGCGCGCGAACCTTCCTGCTGCCGAACTGGGGCTGGCTGCTGGTGCTGCTGGTTACCGCCCCGCTGCTGATCGCCGTGCTGTTCTGGCAGGAGTGGTCGGTGTATGCCCTGATCGTGGCCACCGTTATCGGCCTGGCGGTGCTGGCGCGGATCTACCTGCGCGCTGAAACCGATAAACAGCGTAAGGATCTGCGCCTGATCGTTGTCCTCACCGCGTTTAGCCTGCTGTTCTGGGCCTTCGCCCAGCAGGGCGGGAGCTCCATCAGCCTGTATATTGACCGCTTCGTTAATCGCCATATCATGAGCTACGAAGTCCCTACCGCCATGTTCCAGTCGGTCAACGCCTTCGCGGTGATGCTCTGCGGGATGGTGCTGGCGTGGCTGGTGAAAGAGAGCGTCGGTGGCAATCGCACCGTGCGCATCTGGGGGAAATTTGCCCTCGGTCTGGGCCTGATGAGCGCCGGGTTCTGCATCCTGACCCTCAGCGCCCGCTGGTCCGCGGCCTATGGCCAGTCGTCCATGCCGCTGATGGTGCTGGGTCTGGCGGTGATGGGCTTTGCCGAACTGTTTATCGATCCGGTCGCGATGTCGCAAATCACCCGCATTGAGATCCCGGGTGTCACCGGGGTGCTGACCGGCATCTATATGCTGCTCTCCGGAGCCATCGCCAACTATCTGGCCGGCGTTATTGCCGACCAGACCTCGCAGGCGTCATTCGACGCCGCCGGGGCGGTGAACTACTCCATTGACGCCTACATCAAGGTTTTCAGCCAGATCACCTGGGGCGCGCTGGCCTGCGTTGGCGTGGTGCTGGTCATCTGGCTGTATCACTCACTGAAGGTCAGGACCCGCCGTCTGGCGGTGGAGTAATTCCTTTTCTGGCGGCCTCCCAGGCCGCCAGCGTCTCCTGCCGCGCCTGTTTGTGATCGACTATCGGGCGCGGATAATCCAGTTTGATCCCTTGTTTATCCGCCCACGCCCACGGCTGATGCAGCGCTTTTTCCGGCACCTTTGCCAGCTCAGGCAGCCAGCGACGCATAAACACCCCCTGCTTATCAAACTTCTCGCCCTGGGTGATGGGATTAAATATGCGGAAGTAGGGCGCGGCGTCGGTGCCCGTCGAGGCCGCCCACTGCCAGCCGCCGTTGTTCGCCGCCAGGTCGCCATCAATCAGCTGACTCATGAAGTAACGCTCCCCTGCCCGCCAGTCGAGGCGCAGATCTTTCGTCAGGAAGCTGGCGACAATCATGCGCAACCGGTTATGCATCCAGCCGGTGGCGTTAAGCTGGCGCATCGCGGCATCGACTATCGGAAAGCCGGTCTCCCCGCGCTGCCACGCCCGCAGGGCGGCATCATCTTCGCGCCAGGCGACCTGATCGGTCCAGGCGATAAACGGGCGTCCTTTACAGAGTTTCGGATAGTAGACCATCAGATGGCGGTAAAACTCGCGCCAGATCAGCTCATTAAGCCAGGTGGCGCCTGCCCCGCCGTCCAGCGCGGCGGGGTGTTCCGTCAGCAGACGATGCAGGCACTGACGCGGCGACAGTACCCCGATAGCCAGGCAGGGCGACAGGCGGCTGGTCCCTTCCACTGCGGGGAAGTCACGCTGTTCCTCATACTCCGCCGCCGGTTGCTGACAAAACGCGCGCAGTCGCGCCAGCGCCGTTTTTTCATCCGCGGCAAACAGCAGCCCATCGAACGGCGTTTGCGGATAGTTGAGCTCAGGCAGCGGCGGCGCCTGGCGGGCAGGTGCCTGTCGCGGCTTCGGGGCCGCCACGCACGCCGGCAGCCCGTCCCGCAGACGGCGAATAAACGCATTCTTAAACGGCGTGAAAACTTTATACATTTCGCCGCCGCCGGTCATGACGCTGCCGGGCGGCAACAGGACGCTGTCGTCAAAGCCCTGGCAAATGACATCGCGCAAGGTGTTCTCAACGGCGGCATCGCGCTGACGTTCATTGAATTCGTACTGATAGTTGTAGAACAGGTGACTGACCTGGTGCTGCTGGCAGAAATGGGCCAGCCGTTCGACGCTGGCGGTAAAATCGTCCGCCTCTTCGACCCACAGCGGTATGCCCCGTTCCGCCAGCGCGGCGTGCAGACTGTGCAAATGGCTGGCGATAAACGCGGCCTGCCGCGGCGCCAGGTGATGCTCACGCCACTGCCCCGGGGTGGCGATATACAGCGCCAGCACCTGCGCCTGCGAATCGCGGCAGGCGGCGGCCAGCGCCAGGTTATCGTGAATGCGTAAATCCGTGCGTAACCAGACCAGATGGGTGGCCATATAACTCCTCGATATCCGTCAGCAAAACTCATCTCATGATATAAGCCGGAAAAAATAGCGCGCTCCGGCAAAATAAGCACCTGCCAATTCCACTGCGGCGCATGAAAACGAGTGTAGACAAGCGACGAAAAAAAACCGCCGGGGGCAACCGGCGGTTATTGTTCTGCGTCGCAGCAGGGCGGATTAATAGAAATCGTGAGCGGCTTTTTCCGCCTGCGCCATCCACACCGGCTGCTCGCTGGTTTTCGACCACACCCGGTGCAGCCAGCTGTAGAAGCGGGCGCGATCTTTCCAGAACAGCATCACCGGCAGCGCCGCGACGCCAGCCACGACGGCGAAAGCACGACGCAGCAAAATAATATGAGCAGGATAAGCTTTGTACAACGCCATCATTTCTCTCCCCTTTGTCAGGCCGGCAAGCAGCGCCGGTAAAAGTAACCATGTTTGTCTGAGCAAAATAATACCGCTCTGGTTGTAATTTTACTACTCATCCGACCACTAAAAAGCACGTATTTATACTTAATTTACATTCACCACGTAAATTAGTTACGAAAAAGTTAAATTAATACTAATCATCAGTTAAATTGTGCCTTTGCCATTTTTATACTTTTTTTACACCGTGCCCGCCGATTTTTGCAAAATCTTTGCGCCGTAATTCCTATTCTCCTGGTAAATCAAAAAGACACCCGGAGGTGGATTGTGACTGCAGGCGTACTCACTGGCGTTGGGCTGGTGTTCCTGTTACTGGCTTATCTGGTTTATGCCTTGATACATGCGGAGGCATTCTGATGGCTGCCCAGGGATTTTTATTATTAGCCAGCTACCTGCTGGTGCTGCTGGTGCTGGCGCGCCCGCTGGGGACGTGTCTGGCGAGGATGGTGAACGATATCCCGCTTCCCGGCCTGGCCGGGGTCGAGCGCGTCCTGTGGCGCGTGGCCGGGATCCGCGCCGAGGAGATGGGCTGGCTGCAGTATTTGCTGGCAATCCTGCTGTTTAACGCGCTCGGCGGCCTGGCGCTGTTTGCCCTGCTGATGCTCCAGGGCGTGCTGCCGTTTAACCCGCAGCACCTGCCGGGGCTGTCGTGGGATCTGGCGCTCAACACGGCGATCAGCTTTGTCAGTAATACCAACTGGCAGGCTTACGCCGGCGAAAGCACCATGAGCTATCTCAGCCAGATGGTTGGCCTGACGGTACAGAATTTCCTCTCTGCCGCCACCGGGATCGCCGTGGTCTTCGCCCTGACCCGTGCCTTTGCCCGGCAGAAAATGTCCACCCT
This sequence comes from Klebsiella sp. K-Nf6, assembly GCF_002806655.1. Classification (NCBI taxonomy): domain Bacteria; kingdom Pseudomonadati; phylum Pseudomonadota; class Gammaproteobacteria; order Enterobacterales; family Enterobacteriaceae; genus Klebsiella; species Klebsiella sp. K-Nf6. The sequence continues at coordinate 31,682 of NZ_PIBN01000009.1, forward strand.
TGGCAATGCCTGGGTCGACCTGACACGCATTACCCTGTGGCTGCTGCTGCCGCTCTCCTTGCTGGTCGCTCTGTTCTTTATTCAGCAAGGGGTACCGCAGAATCTGCTGGCCTACCAGCCCTTTACCACCCTCGAAGGGGCACACCAGCTGCTGCCGATGGGGCCTGTCGCCTCGCAGGAAGCGATTAAGCTGCTGGGCACCAACGGCGGCGGTTTCTTTAACGCCAACTCCGCTCACCCGTTTGAAAACCCGACCGCGCTGACCAATCTCGTGCAGATGCTGGCGATCTTCCTTATCCCGGCGGCGCTGTGCTTCGCCTTCGGCGAGGTAGTGAGCGATCGCCGCCAGGGGCGCGCCATCCTGTGGGCAATGACGCTGATCTTTATCCTCTGCGTCGCCGTGGTGATGTGGGCGGAAACTCGCGGTAACCCACACCTGCTGACGCTGGGCGCCGACAGCAGCCTGAATATGGAAGGTAAAGAGAGCCGCTTCGGTATTCTCGCCAGTAGCCTGTTCGCGGTGATCACCACTGCGGCCTCCTGCGGCGCGGTCAACGCCATGCATGACTCCTTCACCGCGCTGGGCGGCATGGTGCCGATGTGGCTGATGCAGATTGGCGAAGTCGTGTTCGGCGGCGTCGGCTCGGGCCTGTACGGCATGCTGCTGTTCGTCATGCTGGCGGTGTTTATCGCCGGACTGATGGTCGGCCGCACCCCGGAGTACCTCGGGAAGAAAATCGATGTCCGGGAAATGAAAATGATCGCCCTGGCCATTCTGGTCACCCCGACGCTGGTACTGCTTGGCACGGCACTGGCGATGATGACCGAAGCTGGCCGCGCCGGGATGTTCAACCCCGGGCCACACGGCTTTAGCGAGGTGCTGTACGCCGTCACCTCGGCAGCCAATAACAACGGCAGCGCCTTCGCTGGCCTGGGGGCGGCGACGCCGTTCTGGAACCTGCTGTTGGCGTTCTGCATGCTGGTCGGCCGCTTCGCCGTCATCATTCCGGTGATGGCTATCGCCGGCTCGCTGGTGGTGAAGAAAATTCAACCAGCCAGTCCCGGCACCCTGGCCACCCACGACGCCCTGTTTATCGGTCTGCTGATCGGCACCGTGCTGCTGGTGGGCGCCCTGACCTTTATTCCTGCGCTGGCGCTTGGCCCGCTGGCTGAACACTTTACCTTACTTTGAGCGATGCGGAGCACCCTGTTATGAGTCGCAAACAATTAGCCCTGCTGGAGCCGACGCTGGTGCGCCAGGCGCTGCTGGATGCCGTCAAAAAACTCAGCCCGATGGTGCAATGGCGCAATCCGGTGATGTTTATCGTCTGGGTGGGCAGTCTGTTAACTACCTTGCTGGCGATCGCGATGGCTGGCGGCGCCCTGACCGGTAGCGCCACCTTTACCGCTGCCGTCAGTATCTGGCTGTGGTTTACCGTGCTGTTCGCCAACTTTGCCGAAGCGATGGCGGAAGGCCGTAGCAAAGCCCAGGCCAACAGCCTGAAAGGGGTGAAAAAAACGGCCTTCGCCCGCAAACTGCGCGCCCCGCAGCATGACGCGACGGTCGACCACGTGCCGGCGGAAGACCTGCGTAAGGGCGACGTGGTGCTGGTGGAAGCCGGGGATATTATCCCCTGCGACGGTGAAGTCATCGAAGGCGGCGCCTCGGTGGACGAAAGCGCCATTACCGGCGAGTCTGCCCCGGTGATCCGTGAATCCGGTGGCGATTTTGCCTCGGTGACCGGCGGGACGCGCATTCTCTCCGACTGGCTGGTGATCCGCTGCAGCGTGAACCCGGGAGAAACCTTCCTCGACCGGATGATCGCCATGGTGGAAGGCGCCCAGCGCCGTAAAACGCCGAACGAGATCGCCCTGACGATCCTGCTGATCGCCCTGACGCTGGTGTTCCTGCTGGCCACCGCCACCATCTGGCCGTTCTCGGCGTGGAGCGGCAATGCGGTCAGCGTTACCGTGCTGGTCGCCCTGCTGGTGTGCCTGATCCCGACCACCATCGGCGGGCTGCTGTCGGCCATCGGCGTCGCCGGGATGAGTCGTATGCTCGGCGCCAACGTGATTGCCACCAGCGGCCGCGCGGTGGAAGCCGCTGGCGACGTCGATGTCCTGCTGCTGGATAAAACCGGGACTATTACCCTCGGCAACCGCCAGGCCTCTGCCTTCCTGCCGGCGCGCGGCGTGGAAGAGCGAACCCTCGCCGACGCCGCCCAGCTCTCCTCGCTGGCGGATGAAACCCCTGAGGGGCGCAGCATCGTGGTGCTGGCGAAACAGCGCTTTAACCTGCGCGAACGCGATCTGCAGTCGCTACACGCCACCTTTGTCCCCTTTACCGCGCAAACGCGGATGAGCGGCATCAATATCGATCAACGCATGATCCGCAAAGGGTCGGTGGACGCCATTCGCCGCCACGTGGAGGCCAATGGAGGCCACTTCCCTGCCGATGTCGATAAGCAGGTGGAAGAGGTCGCCCGCCAGGGGGCCACGCCGCTGGTGGTCGCCGAAGGGGAAAAGGTGCTGGGGATTATTTCACTCAAAGATATCGTCAAAGGCGGTATCAAAGAACGTTTCGCCCAACTGCGCAAAATGGGCATTAAAACGGTGATGATCACCGGCGATAACCGCCTGACCGCCGCGGCGATCGCCGCCGAGGCCGGGGTCGATGATTTCCTCGCCGAAGCGACGCCGGAAGCCAAGCTGGCCTTGATCCGCCAGTATCAGTCGGAAGGTCGGCTGGTGGCGATGACCGGCGACGGCACCAACGACGCGCCCGCGCTGGCTCAGGCCGACGTGGCGGTGGCCATGAACTCCGGCACCCAGGCGGCGAAGGAAGCGGGCAACATGGTCGACCTGGATTCCAACCCCACCAAGCTGATTGAGGTGGTCCATATCGGCAAACAGATGTTAATGACGCGCGGCTCGCTGACCACCTTCAGTATTGCCAACGACGTGGCGAAATATTTCGCCATTATTCCGGCAGCGTTTGCCGCGGTCTATCCCCAGCTGGCCATGCTGAATGTGATGGGCCTGCATTCGCCGTCGTCGGCGATCCTTAGCGCCGTCATCTTTAACGCGCTGATCATCGTCTTCCTGATCCCGCTGGCCCTGAAAGGCGTGAGCTATCGTCCGCTCTCCGCGTCGGCGATGCTGCGCCGCAACTTGTGGATCTACGGCCTCGGCGGTCTGCTGGTGCCCTTTATCGGTATTAAAGCCATTGACCTGCTGCTGACCCTGAGCGGTCTGGTGTGAGGAAAAAACTATGTCATTGATTCGTCCAGCACTTGTGCTATTTATTCTGTTAACGCTGCTCACCGGCGGCGTCTATCCTCTGCTGACCACCAGCCTAGGACAATGGTGGTTTAACTCACAGGCCAACGGCTCGCTGATCCGCCTGAACGGTGAGGTGCGCGGCTCCGGACTGATTGGCCAGAACTTTAGCGCAGCTGGCTATTTCCAGGGCCGCCCGTCGGCCACCGCTGAGACGGCGGATAATCCGATGGCCTCGGGCGGCAGCAACCTCGCCGCCAGCAACCCGGCGCTGGATAAAGCAGTGAGCGAGCGCGTACAGGCTCTGCGCGCCGCTAACCCGGACGCCGACCCGCAGGTACCAGTCGAGCTGGTCACCACCTCGGCGAGCGGTCTCGATAACAACCTGACCCCGGCCGCCGCACTGTGGCAGGTGCCCCGGGTGGCTAAAGCGCGCCAACTGAGCGTTGAGCAGGTGACCCTGCTGGTGAATCAGGCCACACAAACCCCGCTGCTGAGCTTCCTTGGTCAGCCGGTGGTCAATATACTGCAACTCAATATGGCGCTGGATGCCCTGAAGGATAAGTAAATGAGTGACGAGCCGCTGCGCCCGGACCCTGACCGCCTGCTGCAGCACACCGCCGCCCCGCATCGCGGCAAACTGAAAGTGTTCTTCGGCGCCTGCGCCGGGGTGGGGAAAACCTGGGCGATGCTGGCGGAAGCGCAGCGGCTGCGCGCCCAGGGGCTGGATATTCTGATTGGCGTGGCGGAGACCCACGGCCGAAAAGAGACCGCCGCGATGCTGCAGGGCCTGAGCACTCTGCCGCCGCGGCGACTCGCTCATCGTGGGCGGTACGTCTATGAGTTCGATCTCGACGCCGCCCTCGCCCGCCGTCCGGCGCTGATTCTGGTGGATGAGCTGGCGCACAGCAATGCGCCCGGCTCCCGCCATCCGAAGCGCTGGCAGGATGTGGATGAACTGCTGGATGCCGGGATTGATGTCTTTACCACCGTCAACGTCCAGCATCTGGAAAGCCTGAATGACGTCGTCAGCGGGATCACCGGCGTTCAGGTGCGGGAGACCGTCCCCGATCCCTTCTTTGACGCCGCAGACGACGTGGTGCTGGTGGACCTCCCCCCTGACGATCTGCGCCAGCGGCTCAATGAGGGCAAAGTCTATATCGGCGGCCAGGCCGAGCGCGCCATCGAAAACTTTTTCCGCAAAGGAAACCTGATTGCGCTGCGCGAACTGGCCCTCCGCCGCACCGCCGACCGCGTCGATGAACAGATGCGCGCCTGGCGCGACCGCCAGGGCCAGGAGAAAGTCTGGCACACCCGCGATGCGATCCTGCTCTGTATCGGGCACAACACCGGCAGCGAAAAGCTGGTGCGCGCCGCCGCCCGGCTCGCCGCCCGCCTGGGCAGCGTCTGGCATGCGGTGTATGTCGAGACCCCTTCCCTGCACCGCCTGCCGGAAGCCCGGCGGCGGGCTATCCTCGCCGCGCTGCGTCTGGCCCAGGAACTGGGGGCCGAAACCGCCACCCTCTCCGACCCGTCGGAAGAGAAAGCGGTCCTCCATTACGCCCGCGAGCATAACCTCGGCAAAATCGTCATCGGCCGCCAGCGCAAACGCCGCTGGTGGGATCGCAGCGGCTTCGCCGACCGTCTGGCTCGCCATGCGCCGGACCTCGATCTGGTGGTGATCGCCCTCGATGAAAAACCGTCCCCCCTCCCTGCCCGGGCCAACGACAGCCGTACGGCGCTGGAAAAGTGGCGTCTGCAGCTGCAGGGCTGTGCGGTGGCGGTAGCGCTATGCGCCATCATTACCCTGGTGGCTATGCAGTGGTTGATGGCCTTCGAAGCCGCCAACCTGGTAATGCTCTATCTGCTGGGGGTGGTGATCATCGCCCTGGTCTATGGCCGCTGGCCGTCGGTGCTGGCGACGGTGATCAACGTTATCAGCTTCGATCTCTTTTTTGTCGCCCCGCGCGGGACGCTGGCGGTGTCAGATGTCCAGTATCTGCTCACTTTCGGCGTGATGCTCACCGTGGGCCTGCTTATCGGTAACCTTACCGCCGGCGTGCGCTACCAGGCACGGGTGGCGCGCTACCGTGAACGCCGTACCCGTCACCTGTATGAGATGTCTAAAGCGCTGGCGGTAGGTCGCAGCCCACTGGATATCGCCATCACCAGCGAGCGGTTTATCGCCTCCACCTTTCAGGCCCGCAGCCAGTTGCTGCTGCCGGACGCCCAGGGAAAACTGCTGCCCTTAACCCACCAGCCAGGGCTGACCCCATGGGATGACGCCATCGCCCGCTGGAGCTTTGATAAGGGCCAACCTGCCGGCGCCGGCACCGATACCCTGCCGGGCGTGCCGTACCAGATTTTACCCCTGAAGAGCGCCGTCCGAACCTGGGGGCTCTTAGTGGTGGAACCGGAGAATCTGCGCCAGCTGATGATCCCGGAGCAGCAGCGGCTGCTGGAGACCTTCACCCTGCTGGTGGCCAGCGCCCTGGAGCGCCTCACTCTGACCGCCAGCGAAGAGCAGGCCCGGCTGACCAGCGAGCGCGAAAGCCTGCGTAACTCGCTGCTCGCTGCCCTGTCGCACGATCTGCGTACTCCGCTGACCGTGCTGTTTGGCCAGGCGGAAATCCTAACTCTCGATCTGGCCAGCGAAGGTTCAAAACATGCTCCGCAGGCCAACGAAATTCGCCAGCATGTACTCAACACCACGCGACTGGTGAACAACCTGCTGGATATGGCGCGGATCCAGTCCGGCGGCTTTAATCTGCATAAGGAGTGGCTGACGCTGGAGGAAGTGGTCGGCAGCGCGCTGCGCATGCTCGAACCGAGTCTCGGCGGCCAGCACATTCAGCTGGATTTACCCGATCCCCTCCAGCTGGTGCATGTCGACGGGCCGCTGTTCGAGCGGGTGCTGATCAACCTGCTGGAAAATGCCCATAAGTATGCCGGCGCCCGGGCAGACATCGGCATCCGCGCCGAGGCGGACGCCAGGCAGCTGTCGCTGGAAGTATGGGATAATGGTCCGGGGATCCCGACGGGCCAGGAACAGGCTATCTTTGATAAATTCGCCCGCGGCAACAAAGAGTCGGCGATCCCTGGCGTCGGGCTGGGCCTTGCCATCTGTCAGGCCATCGTCGACGTCCACGGCGGGACCATCTCCGCCAGCAACCGGCCCGAGGGCGGTGCCTCTTTCCGTGTTACACTGCCGAGAGAAGCGCCCCCTGAACTGGAAGAGCTACCTGAGGAATTGTGATTAACGTTCTGATTATCGAAGACGAACACGCTATCCGTCGCTTTCTGCGCACCGCGCTGGAAGCCGACGGCATGCGCGTATTTGAAGCGGAAACCCTGCAGCGTGGGCTGATTGAAGCCGCCACTCGTAAGCCCGACCTCGTGATCCTCGATCTGGGCCTGCCGGATGGTGACGGCATTGATTTTATTCGCGATCTGCGCCAGTGGAGCCAGATGCCGATTATCGTCCTGTCAGCGCGTAGCGAAGAGCATGACAAAATTGCCGCCCTGGATGCCGGCGCTGATGACTACTTAAGTAAACCCTTTGGCATCGGCGAGTTGCAGGCCCGCCTGCGCGTTGCGCTGCGTCGCCACGGCGCGGCGCAGGACGATGAGCCAGTGGTTCGCTTCGCCGACCTGGAGGTCAATATCCCCGCCCGCCGCATCCTGCGCGGCAGCGAAGAGATCCACCTGACGCCCATCGAGTTTCGCCTGCTGGCGGCGTTGTTGAATAATCCCGGTAAAGTACTGACCCAGCGTCAGCTGCTAAATCAGGTGTGGGGGCCTAACGCCGTGGAGCACAGCCACTATCTGCGGATCTATATGGGTCATCTGCGACAAAAGCTGGAGGCCGATCCGGCACGGCCGCAGCATCTGCTGACCGAAACCGGCATTGGCTATCGCTTTATGCCGTGAATCCCGCCTCTGCAGTACCAGAGGCTGGCGAGTTTCAGACCTTCAGAGAGCAGCAGAAAACCTGCCAGGATCGCTACATGCCTGATGCCGGCAGCCTGAATCAGCCACAGACCCAGTGACAGCGAAGGTTGCATAAACACCAGCCTGAGCGGCGCCTGCCCCCAGGCCAGCCACAACGCATAACGGCTCTGGCGGAAAAAGAGGATCATCGACAGCGGGATGCTGATAATCAGCAGAACATTCAGCGGGTACAGCCAGGCCGCCGCGGAGCCGTAAGTCTGCAGCAACTGGAGATAAGCCAGCAGATCGTCGTAAAAAGGGAGGCGGCGGTGGGCAATATTCCACCATAAGAATTGCAGGACGAAAAAGAGATCCATCCACGCCCAGAATAAAAACAGGGTCTTCCGTTGTATTTTCATCGCTATCCTTGCGAAAAAAATCAGGCCCTCAAGGGGCCTGATGTTTGGCTACGTTACGCGTTCTTCAGCACTTCACTCACAATCTCTACCGCTTCTTTTTCAATCAGCTTGCGATGCTCTTCGCCGAGGAAGCTTTCGCAGTAGATCTTATAGGCGTCTTCGGTGCCTGACGGACGCGCCGCGAACCAGCCGTTGTCGGTCATCACCTTCAGACCGCCAATCGCCGCCCCGTTGCCCGGCGCCGCGGTCAGACGGGCAGTGATCGGATCGCCCGCCAGCGTGTCAGCGCTGACCATTTCCGGAGAGAGCTTGGACAGCGCCGCTTTCTGCGCGGAAGTTGCGGAAGCCTGCAAACGGTTATAGCTCGGCGCACCGAAGCGTTCAGCCAGTTCGTTATAATGCTCCTGCGGGTTTTTCCCGGTCACCGCGGTGATTTCCGCCGCCAGCAGGCACATGATGATGCCGTCTTTATCGGTGGACCACGGCGTGCCGTCGAAGCGCAGGAAGGAGGCCCCGGCGCTCTCTTCGCCGCCGAAGCCGAAGCTGCCGTCGAACAGGCCGTCGACAAACCATTTAAAGCCCACTGGCACTTCCACCAGCTTGCGGCCCAGATCGTTCACCACGCGGTCAATCATCGCGGAGGAGACCAGCGTTTTACCCACCGCCACCTCTTTGCCCCACTGCGGACGATGCTGGAACAGGTAGTTGATCGCTACCGCCAGGTAGTGGTTCGGGTTCATCAGCCCGGCTGGGGTGACAATCCCGTGGCGGTCGTAATCCGGATCGTTAGCAAACGCCAGATCGAACTTATCGCGCAGCGCCAGCAGGCCCGCCATCGCACACTCTGAGGAGCAGTCCATACGGATGGCGCCGTCTTTATCGAGGTGCATAAAGCGGAAAGTCTGGTCAACCTGATCGTTCACAATGGTCAGATTGAGCTTGTAGTATTCGCCAATGCGTTTCCAGTATTCGATACCGGACCCGCCCAGCGGATCGACGCCCAGCGTCAGGCCCGCTTTCTGGATCGCCGCCATGTCGACGATGTCCGCCAGCCCCTCAATGAACGGCTGCACCAGATCCTGTTCTTTAACGTGACCAGAAGCCAGCGCCGCGTCCAGAGAAATGCGTTTCACGCCCTGCAGGCCCGCGGCCAGCAGTTCGTTGGCGCGGTTTTCCACCACTTTGGTGACGTTGGTATCAGCCGGGCCGCCGTTTGGCGGGTTGTACTTAATACCACCATCTTCCGGCGGGTTGTGTGACGGGGTGATCACAATGCCGTCTGCCAGCGGACCGCCTTTCTTGTTATGCACCAGAATCGCATTGGAGACCGCCGGCGTCGGAGTGAAGCCGTTGTTTTCCTGCACGATCACGTCAACGCCGTTGGCGGTTAACACTTCCAGCACCGAAATAAACGCCGGCTCGGAGAGAGCGTGGGTATCTTTGCCGACATAGCACGGACCGGTGATCCCGTTCTTCGCACGATCTTCCGCAATGGCCTGGGCGATGGCCAGGATATGCGGTTCGTTGAAGTTGTGGCGCGCCGCGCTACCGCGATGGCCAGAGGTGCCGAATTTTACCGCATGCTCCGCATTACCGACTTCAGGCTTCAGCACGTAGTACTGAGCAGTCAGTTGGGCGACGTTAATCAAATCACTCTGTTGCGCAGGCTGCCCCGCACGTTTATCGATTGCCATTGCCTGATCCTTCTGGTGCAAATGTTAAAAAGCTAGATCGTGCCGCAAACCTTTTCGATTAGCTCCGCAGGGAACTGCATCGACTGCATGATGTGCTCAATCATGCTGCATTTACGGCCGGTATTGGTATTAGTGATAACCCACCACGGTGTACCAGGAACCTGTTTTGGTTTGGTCTGATTACCGCTTTTCAGCAGCGTACGCGCATCTTCTGCGAAGTAGACGCGCGTGCGGCCATGCAGAGACTCAGTCGCCTCGGCAAATGCTTTATTGTCCAGGGAATAGAGGGTCGTCAACACCAGCATAAAACGGTTCACCGCGCGCTTCTGCTCGGCGTATTCATCAGATAACAGCAGCTCGCGCATGGCGCGGACTTTATCTTTCGCCGGGTTAACGGGTTTCACCTCAACGGCAGGCGCTGGCGCCAGTGCCGGCGCGGCTTTGCTGACCGGTGTAGCCGGTTGGGAAACGGCGGAAAATTTCAGCATGCGCCGTAAAATGTCGGATGCGCTCTCGCCGATATGCAGAGTGTGGCTGGCAATATAGCGATAGAGTTCATCATCAACTTCAATTGTTTTCATCTTAATCCAGTGCGATATCTTTTCTGAATACAAATCGTTGGGATTATAAGTTCAAATCCCAACCGCGGATAGCGTCAAACCAGGATGGCGGTAAAACTCAGAAAACTTCTGGGTCTTGCAGCCGGATGGCAGAATGTCCAACATAATACCCTAACCCGACGGAGCGAAAAAAAGAACTTTGCCATGAAATTAAATAGCCGAGCGCAATCTGCACAGAATCCGCACAACCACTCCCCGATCGTGCTGGTCCACGGTCTTTTTGGCAGCCTGGACAACCTGGGCATCCTCGCCCGCGACCTGATCGCCGACCACGATATTGTGCAGGTCGATATGCGCAACCACGGTTTGTCGCCGCGATCGCCAGAGATGACCTACCCCGCGATGGCGCAGGATCTGCTCGATACGCTCGACGCGCACCAGATCGAGCGCGCCACCTTTATCGGCCATTCGATGGGCGGGAAAGCGGTGATGGCGCTCACCGCGCTGGCGCCGGAACGCATCAGCGGACTGGTGGCGATCGATATCGCGCCGGTGGATTATCATGTGCGTCGCCATGACGAGATCTTCACCGCTATCCGCGCCGTCAGCGAATCCCCCGCCAGCAGCCGCCAGCAGGCGGCGCAGGTGATGCGCGAGCATCTGCGGGAAGAAGGCGTGATTCAGTTTCTGCTGAAATCTTTTGTCGACGGCGAATGGCGCTTTAACGTGCCGGTGCTGTGGGACCAGTACCCGCATATCGTCGGCTGGGAAACGATTCCGGCCTGGCCGCATCCGACGCAGTTTATTCCCGGCGGCAACTCGCCCTATGTGACCGACGCCTACCGCGACGCGCTGCTGGCGCAGTTCCCGCAGGCCCGGGCGCACGTCATCGCCGGCGCCGGACACTGGGTGCATGCCGAGAAACCCGAAGCGGTGTTACGCGCCATCCGCCGCTATCTGACGAGCATCGCCGCCTGATTGGCTAAAATATGCCCGACCGCGCCGCAGAATGCCCGCGGTCGTTGGCGCAGCCGTTCGCCTGATGTATGATGGCGCGCTATCTGCGCCGGCTAGAGCCCGGCTGCTTGTTTCCCCGAAGTCACTCAGAATCATGGCAAAAGAACAAACGGACCGTACGACATTAGATTTGTTCGCAAACGAGCGTCGCCCGGGAAGACCGAAAACCAATCCGCTGTCGCGCGATGAACAACTGCGCATCAACAAACGTAACCAGCTGAAACGCGATAAGGTTCGCGGGCTGAAGCGCGTCGAGTTAAAACTCAACGCCGAGGCGGTCGATGCGCTCAATGAACTGGCGGAAGCGCGTAATATGAGCCGCAGCGATCTCATTGAAGAGATGCTGATGACGCAATTGCACGCCCTGCACAGCCAGGGAAAAGTCTAACTTTCCGCGAAAAATCCGCATTCGTGTAGCAGAGTGTGCAGTCGGGCGTGATTGCTGTTTCCGCGCCCTTGCCTGTTCTGCTATGATTGCCGTTATCTATGGGCATCGCGTCCCTACCACATCATTTAAGTTTCAAGAGGTTATTTTACTCATGGCAATCATCGGCATCTTTTTTGGCAGCGACACCGGCAACACCGAAAATATTGCAAAAATGATTCAAAAGCAGCTTGGTAAAGATGTTGCTGATGTTCACGACATTGCCAAAAGCAGCAAAGAAGACCTGGAAGCCCATGACATTCTGCTGCTCGGTATCCCCACCTGGTACTACGGGGAAGCGCAGTGTGACTGGGACGACTTCTTCCCGACGCTGGAAGAGATCGACTTCAATGGTAAACTGGTGGCGCTGTTCGGCTGTGGCGACCAGGAAGACTACGCAGAATACTTCTGCGACGCGCTGGGCACCATCCGCGACATCATTGAGCCGCGCGGCGCGACCATCGTCGGTCACTGGCCGACAGCCGGGTATCATTTTGAGGCCTCCAAAGGCCTGGCGGATGACGACCACTTCGTCGGCCTCGCCATCGATGAAGACCGCCAGCCGGAGCTGACCAACGAGCGCGTTGAGAAATGGGTGAAGCAGGTTGCCGAAGAGCTGCACCTCGAAGAAATCAAAAACGCCTGATGATTAAGCGGCGCAATCATTGAGTTGCGTCGCATTAATAGACAAAAGCAATCAAACTAATAGCTACAAGTTTTTAACTTTTAATCACATATCTGTACAATGTCCTCTGATTCTACGAGGCACGTGACGCAGTTTGTAGCTGGTGCCTCGTTTTTGACAGCAAACCAGGCCTGATGCTTGCAGTTTTCATTTACCAGTGGCAGTTCTATAATGAGACGCATTACGTCGGGTTAATTTCTGTATGACTTCCGTTGAAGGAAGTAGATCGTTTAGCAACAGGACAGATTCCGCATGACTGACAACAATACCGCATTAAAGAAGGCTGGCCTGAAAGTCACACTTCCTCGACTGAAAATCCTTGAAGTGCTGCAGGAACCGGATAACCATCATGTCAGTGCGGAAGACTTATATAAACGCCTGATCGACATGGGCGAGGAGATCGGTCTGGCGACTGTTTACCGCGTACTCAACCAGTTTGATGATGCCGGTATCGTGACTCGTCATAATTTTGAAGGCGGTAAATCCGTTTTCGAACTGACCCAGCAGCATCACCACGATCACCTGATTTGCCTCGACTGCGGCAAAGTGATCGAATTCAGCGATGACTCGATCGAATTGCGCCAGCGTGAAATTGCCTCCCGCCACGGCATCCGCCTGACCAACCACAGTCTGTATCTGTACGGTCACTGTGCGGAAGGTGATTGCCGCGAGGACGAACACGCCCACGACGCGGTGGAAAAATAATTTCCCGCTTCGCTGAGACTGAAAAGCCAACCTGCCGGTTGGCTTTTTTATGGGCGCCTCTGCCGCCCTTCCCGCTCTCGTCCCAAAGGTGACCTTCCCGCGTCCCCGTTTTGTCCGGAGAGTTGATATGGAACTTCGCCAGCTACGCTATTTTGTGCGCATTGTTGAAACCGGCAGCATGGGACGCGCCGCGCTTGATCTTAATATCGGCGTCTCGGCGCTCAGCCAGCAGATCGCGCGCCTGGAAAACGAACTGGCCATTCGCCTGCTGCAGCGGACCTCCCGCGGGGTCACGCCCACCAGCGCGGGGCTCGCCTTCTACTCGCAGGCACAGCTGGCGCTGCGCCATGCCGATGATGCCATCCTCGCCGCCCGCGAGGCGCGCCTGTCAGGCCACGTTAGCGTCGGCATGGCCCCCAGCACCGCCTCCGTTCTCGGCGTCCCGTTCATCAATGCGATGCGCGAAAGCTATCCCGACGTACGCCTGCATCTGGTGGAAAGCCTCTCCGGTAATCTGGAGCGGATGATCAACACCCGCCAGCTCGATTTAGCTATCGTCTTCCAGCAGGAGAAGATCCTGCGCTGGAGCGCCAGACCGGTGCTGGAAGAGCGCCTGTTCCTGATAGGCACCCATACGCTGTTGGCCCCCCTGCAGGAGGACCACATCTCTCCTGACCAGCTCACCTCCCTGCCGTTGATTATGCCAAGCCAGGGCCACGGCCTGCGCGGCAGGCTGGAGGCGGTTTGCCAGCAACACAATCTCAGCGTTGAGGTGGTGGCGGACATTGACGGTCTGGCTCTGCTGATGCAGGCCGTGCGCAGCGGACTGGGGGCCACCCTACAGCCCGGAGCCGCCATTTCCCATCTTGACCATCAGGCGCTAAGGGTGATCGACGTCGTTAATCCGGTACTCAGTCGCCCCAACTTTCTGGTCAGTCTGTCCGATGATGAACTCACTCCGGCAGGCCTTGCGGCTCGAGTGATACTCAGCAAAGTCATGCGTCAGCTGGTGGAGTCTGACCGCTGGCCGGGCGCTACCCTTTACACTCGCTAAACCCCTCTTTAACGCTACGCCATAGCGCCACGTCGTCGTTACCACCTACATTCCCATTACAAATTTAACAATTAATTAAATTGTAAGGGAGCCGATAATGGTGGATGTACTGGTGATTGGCGGCGGCAATGCCGCGCTATGCGCCGCCTTAACCGCCCGGGAAGCTGGCGCCTCGGTGCTGCTGCTGGAGGCGGCGCCGCGGGAGTGGCGCGGCGGCAACTCGCAGCACACGCGTAACCTGCGCTGTATGCACGATGCGCCGCAGGACGTGCTGGTCGAGAGCTACCCGGAAGAAGAGTACTGGCAAGATCTGCTGCGCGTCACCGAGGGGAATACCAACGAAGCGCTGGCCCGACTGGTGATCCGCACCTCGTCACAATGCCGGGACTGGATGCGCCAGCACGGCGTGAACTTTCAGCCACCGCTCTCCGGCGCCCTGCACGTGGCCCGCACCAACGCCTTTTTTATGGGCGGCGGCAAAGCGCTGGTCAATGCCTATTACCGCAGCGCGGAGCAGATGGGGGTGCAGATCCGTTACAACACCCCGGTACAGGCTCTCGAGCTGCGCAACGGCGAATTCGTCGCCGCGCTGGCGGGCGAGGAACGGATTGTTGCGAAAAGCTGCGTCCTCGCCGCCGGCGGATTTGAATCCAACCGCGAATGGCTGCGCGAGGCCTGGGGGCAAAATGACCGCGGTGAATGGCCCGCCGATAACTTCCTCATCCGCGGCACCCGCTTCAACCAGGGGGTGCTGCTCAAGTTTATGATCGACGCCGGGGCAGATATCATCGGCGATCCCTCGCAGTCCCACTGCGTCGCCATTGACGCCCGGGCGCCGCTCTACGATGGCGGGATCTGCACCCGCGTCGACTGCGTGTCGCTGGGGGTAGTGGTCAACCGCGATGCCGACCGCTTTTACGATGAAGGGGAAGATTTCTGGCCCAAACGCTATGCCATCTGGGGCCGGCTGGTCGCCCACCAGCCCGAACAGATCGGCTACTCGATCATCGACAGCAAAGCCATCGGCCACTTTATGCCGCCCGTCTTTCCCGGCGCTCAGGCCAACACCCTTCCCGAGCTGGCCCGCCAGCTCGGCCTGGACAGCGAACGCTTGACGCAAACCATCGCCGAATATAATGCCGCCTGCGCGCCGGGCCAGTTCGATCATACCCGCCTGGATAACTGCGCGACGGCAGGCCTGACGCCGCCAAAGACCCACTGGGCGCGGCCCCTCGATACGCCGCCCTACTACGGCTACGCCCTCCGTCCGGGGATCACCTTCACCTACCTCGGGCTCTACGTCGACAAAACCGCCGCCGTCCACTTCGCCGGCAAACCCAGCCGTAATCTGTTTGTCGCCGGGGAAATGATGGCCGGCAACGTGCTGGGCAAGGGCTACACCGCCGGCGTCGGGATGTCGATTGGCACTACCTTCGGCCGCATCGCCGGCCAGCAAGCCGCCCGGGCGGCACAGCAGGAGAAACACCATGAAGTCGCTTGAGAAGCTGATCATTGACGCGCAGATCATCACCGAGCCGGAGGCGGAAGTCGAACGGGTGATGCAGGTGTGTAACGCCTGCCGCTACTGTGAAGGGTTTTGCGCCGTATTTCCGGCGATGACCCAACGCCTGGCCTTTGGCAAAGCGGATATTAACTATCTGGCTAACCTGTGTCATAACTGCGGCGCTTGCCTGCACGCCTGCCAGTACGCGCCGCCGCACGAGTTTGCCATTAATGTTCCGAAGGCGATGGCCGAAGTCCGGCTCGAGACCTATCAACACTACGCCCAGCCTCCGGCCTTTGGCAGCCTGTACCGCCGGGCTGGCGTGACCACCGTGCTGGCGCTGGTCGGCGGACTGATTTTCTTTCTGCTGCTGGCGATGGGACTTAAAGGCTCGCTGCTTCACTCTCCTCTGGCCGGCGATTTCTATCAGATATTCCCGCATAACCTGCTGGCGTGGATGTTTGGTTCGGTCTTCGTGCTGGCCTTTGGCTTACTGATGACCGGGGTGATCCGCTTCTGGCGCGAGATCTCCCCGGGCCAGCCGCAGCCTGTTGATATCGCAAAGGCCTCACAGGATGCGTTGACGCTGAAATATCTCGACGGCGGGCACGGCAAAGGCTGCAACGAAGCCGATGACGCCTTCACGCTGATGCGCCGCCGTTTCCACCACTTCACCTTCTACGGCTTTATGCTCTGCTTCGCCGCCACCGTGGTGGCCACGGGCTATCACTATTTCGCCGGCCTGGAAGCCCCCTACCCGTTCTTCAGCGTCCCGGTGCTGCTGGGGACCCTCGGCGGCATCGGCCTGCTGGTCGGCCCGGCTGGCCTGCTGTGGCTGAACCTGCGCCGGTCGCCACTGCACGGCGATGCGCGACAAAAACCGATGGACCGCGGCTTTATCCTGCTGCTGCTGCTGACCAGTTTCACCGGCCTGGCCCTGCTGGCGGGACGAGATACCTCGTGGATGGGCATCCTGCTCGCTGTTCATCTCGGGGTGGTGATGGCGCTGTTTTTAACCCTTCCCTACGGAAAATTTGCCCACGGATTTTACCGCTGTGCGGCGTTACTCAAGTGGGCGATTGAGAAGCGGCGCGGAAAACAGGTGGGCGTCGCCGGCGACTGACCCACTCCCTCTGAACCCAATAACAACAAGATAAAGACAATGGAGAGCACACCCTATGACGCAACAACCCACGCGCGCCGGCACCGTCGGCGCTATCCTCCGCGTGACCAGCGGTAATTTTCTTGAACAGTTCGACTTTTTCCTGTTTGGCTTTTATGCCACCTATATCGCCCGCACCTTCTTTCCGGCGGAGAGCGAGTTCGCAGCGCTGATGCTGACCTTTGCGGTGTTTGGTTCGGGCTTCCTGATGCGCCCCATCGGTGCGGTGGTACTCGGTGCCTATATCGACAGAATCGGGCGCCGCAAAGGGCTGATGGTCACCCTGGCGATCATGGGCTGCGGGACGCTTCTGATAGCCCTGGTCCCTGGCTACCACACCATCGGCGTGCTGGCGCCGATCCTGGTGTTAGTGGGCCGCTTGCTGCAGGGGTTCTCCGCGGGTGTCGAGCTTGGCGGGGTGTCGGTCTATCTGTCGGAAATCGCCACACCGGGCAATAAAGGGTTCTATACCAGCTGGCAGTCCGCCAGCCAGCAGGTGGCTATCGTCATGGCGGCGCTGATTGGCTATGCGCTGAACGCCACGCTGGAGCATGAGGAGATCGCTGACTGGGGCTGGCGCATTCCCTTCTTTATTGGCTGTCTGATCATTCCGCTGATTTTCGTGCTGCGCCGCTCGCTGCAGGAGACAGAAGAGTTCCTGCAGCGTAAACACCGCCCGGATACCAAAGAGATCCTGACCACCATCGCCAGCAACTGGCGCATTATTACCGCGGGGACGTTACTGGTGGCGATGACCACCACCACCTTCTATTTTATCACCGTCTATACGCCGACCTACGGCAGAGCCGTGCTGAACCTCAGCGCTCGCGACAGCCTGCTGGTGACCATGCTGGTGGGCATCTCTAATTTTATCTGGTTACCGATTGGCGGGGCGATCTCTGACCGGATCGGCCGTCGCCCGGTGCTGATGGGCATTACGCTGCTGGCGCTGCTCACCACCTGGCCGGTGATGCACTGGCTCACCGCCGCGCCCGATTTCACCCGTATGACGCTGGTCCTGCTGTGGTTCTCGTTCTTCTTTGGTATGTATAACGGCGCGATGGTGGCGGCGCTCACCGAAGTGATGCCAGTGTACGTCCGCACCGTGGGCTTCTCTCTGGCCTTTAGTCTCGCTACTGCCATTTTCGGCGGCCTGACGCCGGCTATCTCTACCGCCCTGGTCGAGCTTACCGGTGATAAAAGTTCACCGGGCTGGTGGCTGATGTGCGCCGCGCTGTGCGGATTCGTTGCCACCGCGCTACTGTTTGTACGCCTGAGCCGCGGCTATCAACCGGCGGAGAGTCAACGCTAAAAAAACAAACGGGCGGAGATGCGCTCCGCCCGTTTGCCACAGCCGTCTGACTTAATGGGGGGTATTATTATTGCTGCGGATCTCTTTCCAGATCTGGTCGCAGCGTGCTTTCACCGCCTGATCGTTGCCGGTACGAGTGGCCTGAATACACTGCTGGTAATCCAGCACGCGAACGCTCTCCTGGTTGGCAAACTGCTGGTGCTGTTTATCCTCTTTCAGCACATTCAGTACGCTCTGACAGGCTTCAATCTTGTCCGGATTCCCTTCCGCCGTATTAATACAGGCGCTATAGGCATCTTTGAGTTTGGTGTCTTCTTTTGGCGCTGGCGACGTGGCGCAGGCCACCAAACCCGATGCCATCATGGCAATAAGCAGCATTTTTTTCATCATTGTTCTCCCAGAGGTGCGGCAGGCTCACGCCCGCCGCGCAGGCATCAGAAAATAGTGAACGGGGCGATAACCATGAACTTCACGTCGCGCTCATCCTGGAAGATGTTGCCGTAGCCGCCGCTCCAGCTCGGAATATCGGAATGGTTGTCGTACTGGGTAAAGTGCAGTTTGAACAGGGTGCCCTTCGCCCGGCCTTCCTGCACGGTATACAGTGCATCCAGGCTGTAAGCTGACTCTTTCAGGCGATAGTTCGGATCGTAGTACGCATCCGGTGAGGACATTCTCCCCGGCTTCGCATCCCAGGCGTACACATAAGACGCGCCAAACGCCCAGCCCGGCATGTCCCAGTTTTTCATGTCATACATCGCGCCGAAGAAGACCGCTTTTTCGTCGTTGGCGTTGAAGTCGGAGCGGTTATCCCACCAGATATCAAGACGGCCGTTGGAAGAGGCGTAGGTTGGGGTCATACGCTGCAGGAAGTAGCCCTGCTGGCCTTCGGCCTTCACCCAGGTACCTTCCAGACGCAGGTCCAGCACATCCGCCACTTTATAGCCAAAGGTCAGTGCCTGCAGCCATGCGGTGCCGTCATAGATATCGTTGATGCCGCCGTTGCTGACCTTATCGCGGGTGCCATAGAACTGGTAGCTGGTGCTCAACGGCGCGCCAGCGACGTCAAATTTGTAGCTGGCTTTTGCAAAGTACTGATCGATATAGCCTTGTGCCTGACCAAATGCCGCTTCCAGCACCAGGTCATTTTTGAAATCATATTTGGCACCGACGGAGTGGAGATAATCGACTTTGGTTTTCTTGTCGTTCTGATAGAAGTCGTCCATCTCGATATGCCATGGCGCTTTATACTCGTTCGTCCACATATAGGAGAAACTTAATGCGCCCGCAGTACCGTAGTCGAAGTTAGCCCCGGCTTCCGCCCCCTGATAGGTACCTGGCATAAAGCTCCAGTGCGGCGCCAGCAGAGTCTGGCCGGTTGGCTGGATATAGCCCGCGCGCGCCCACGTCGGACCGTATTTGAATTTTGCTGCGGCCTTATACAGGCTGATGCCGCTCTTATCGCCAGAGTAATCTTCGTCATAGGCTTTGTTGCGCGACGAGAAGGCGATTTCGTTCGGGTGGCCACTATCGCCGTTCTCAGCCATTTCAATCGCGGTAAATGCAGCAATATCAAGGCCAAACATATCGGCGGCATAGCCGGACTGGAAGTCCAGGTTGGCGTTCCAGGTGGAGTGTGAAAGGTTGGTTTTATATTTGTCGCCGTCGGTCACATCTTTACGGTCACGCTCACGCTGCCAGTAATAGATACCGCCGGTTAAGGTTGAATCATCGATAAATCCTGCTGCACTGGCCTGCGGAATCACAACCCAGCCCGACATCGCGGTGACGGCGGCAATAGCCAGCGCCAGCGTACTACGTTTGCCACTAAACGTACGCATGTGCATATCCTCTTTGACGTTTTAAAAGGCGAAGACCAACGGTCATTCGCTAAAAAAATAAATAAAACTGCAAAATGTGGGGCGGTGAAAAAGGCCGCGAAACCACTGTAGATAGACTATTTTTCGTGACGCGAATTATCAATGTTTTTCGTGAGGCAAAGCTTAAGATTATGACAAAGCGCACATAATTTATGTCTTTTTGTTACAGTCTTATCTCTGATGATTTTGTTATGGAAGTCATTGCAAAATCAGGGAAAAAAGCGAGAATTGAAAGCGATTACATTGGTTTTTTGTATGTGACGGGAAACATCAGAAGCGCTATTTATTACCGTGCAGCAACAGGATTAATTCGCATCGCGAAAATAAAAAGTTTAATTAGCTGATTCTGAAACAAAAAAAAGCGCCGCAAGGTGCGGCGCTTTTACAGGAAGGGAAATTTATTCGCCGACTTTCGCCCAGGTATCACGCAGCCCGACAGTGCGGTTGAACACCAGACTGGTTGCGGTTGCATAGCGACTGTCGAGGCAGAAGTAACCTTCACGTTCAAACTGGTAAGCTTTGCCCGCTTCGGCCTGCGCCAGGCTCGGCTCCGCATATCCCTGCTTGATCACCAGTGATTGCGGATTGATCACCGCGAGGAAATCTTCCTCCGCACCCGGGTTCGGTACGCTGAACAGGCGATCGTAGAGACGGATCTCCACCGGCAGCGCATGCGCCGCACTCACCCAGTGAATCACGCCTTTGACCTTGCGACCGTCGGCCGGATCTTTACTCAGGGTATCGGCATCGTAGGTGCAGAAAATAGTGGTGATATTGCCTTCGGCATCTTTCTCCACGCGTTCCGCTTTGATCACGTAGGCATTGCGCAGACGCACTTCTTTACCCAGCACCAGACGCTTGTACTGTTTGTTGGCTTCTTCGCGGAAGTCAGCGCGGTCGATCCAGATTTCGGCGCTGAACGGCACTTCGCGGCTGCCCATTTCCGGCTTGTTCGGATGGTTCGGCATCGCCACCATTTCGCTTTCGCCCTGCGGATAGTTCTCGATAACCAGTTTCACCGGATCGATCACCGCCATCGCGCGCGGGGCGTTTTCATTCAGATCTTCACGAATGCACGACTCCAGCGACGCCATCTCAATGGTGTTGTCCTGCTTGGTCACGCCGATGCGTTTGCAGAACTCGCGGATGGATTCAGCGGTATAGCCGCGACGGCGCAGACCGGAAATAGTCGGCATACGCGGGTCATCCCAGCCTTCCACATGCTTTTCCGTCACCAGCTGATTCAGCTTACGCTTGGACATCACGGTGTATTCGAGATTCAGGCGCGAGAATTCATACTGACGCGGATGAACCGGAATACTGATGTTGTCGAGCACCCAGTCGTACAGACGACGGTTATCCTGGAACTCCAGGGTACACAGCGAGTGGGTGATGCCTTCCAGCGCATCGCTGATGCAGTGGGTAAAGTCGTACATCGGGTAGATGCACCACTTGTTGCCGGTCTGATGATGCTCAGCGAACTTAATGCGGTACAGCACCGGGTCGCGCATCACGATGAACGGCGACGCCATATCGATCTTCGCGCGCAGGCAGGCTTTGCCCTCTTCGAAGCCGCCGCTGCGCATTTTTTCGAACAGCGCCAGGTTTTCTTCCACGCTGCGGTCGCGATACGGGCTGTTTTTACCCGGCGCTTTCAGGGTGCCGCGGTATTCGCGAATTTCATCAGGAGAAAGTTCATCAACATAGGCCAGACCTTTGTTGATCAGCTCAACCGCATATTGATGCAGCTGATCAAAGTAATCAGACGAGTAGCAAACGTCCCCGGACCAGTGGAAACCTAACCACTGCACGTCGTTTTTAATCGACTCAACGTATTCGATATCTTCTTTCACCGGGTTGGTGTCATCGAAACGCAGGTTGCATTGGCCCTGATAATCCTGCGCGATGCCGAAGTTCAGGCAGATGGATTTCGCATGGCCAATGTGCAGATAACCGTTCGGCTCCGGCGGGAAGCGGGTGTGAACGGTGGTATGTTTACCGGTAGCCAGATCTTCATCAATGATCTGACGGATAAAGTTAGTCGGGCGGGCTTCTGCCTCACTCATCACGGGTTCCTCAAAGCGTAAACAACGTATAACGGCACATGATCTTACAAGCAGGACGTAGTGACAACTATTAGTTACGTAAAATGGGTATCAGAAGAGGATTATGGGGCCGATTGCTGGAAAAAAAAGCGGCGAAGGTTTCCCTTCGCCGCTGAGGCATAAACTCGACTCAGGAGCCTTACTTGCCTTTAATCTCATACAGCGGCGTCTGGCCGGCAACAACCTTACCGCTCGCCAGTATCACCAGCGCGCTGTAGTCATCGCTGTTGCTGCAGACGACCGGACTGATCATCGAGCGCGCGTTGGCGTTGAGGAAGTCCAGATCCATTTCCAGA
Organism: Klebsiella sp. K-Nf6; assembly: GCF_002806655.1. Classification (NCBI taxonomy): domain Bacteria; kingdom Pseudomonadati; phylum Pseudomonadota; class Gammaproteobacteria; order Enterobacterales; family Enterobacteriaceae; genus Klebsiella; species Klebsiella sp. K-Nf6. Next base: position 53,705 of record NZ_PIBN01000009.1, read on the forward strand.
ATCGGCTCACCGGCCTTCACGTCCGTGCCCTCTTCAACCAGACGTTTGAAGCCCTTGCCTTCCAGCGCCACGGTATCGATACCCATGTGGACGACGATTTCCGCGCCGTTGTTGGTTTCGAGGCAGAACGCGTGGTTAGTGTTGAAAATTTTCACCACGGTACCGGCGGCCGGGGCCACCACGATATTGCTGGTCGGTTTCACCGCGATACCGTCGCCGACGGCTTTGCTGGCGAAGGCTTCGTCCGGCACCTGCTCGAGGGCCACTACGTCACCGGTAATCGGTGAAACCAGCGACTCAACGGTCTTCGCGTTCGCTACCGCCTGCGGTTTTGCCGCTGGCGCTGCGGTGGCGACATTGCCAGCCGTTGCGGCTGCCGCTGCCGCTACCGGGCCACGGGTAACCACTTTTTTCATCTCATCGCCGATAGACTCTGCTTTCGCACCGACGATAACCTGGATGGTTTGCTTATTCAGTTTCACCACCCCGGATGCGCCGAGACGTTTACAGGCGGCGTCGTTCACTTTCGCCGAATCGCCCACGGTCAGACGCAGACGGGTGATACAGGCATCAATCGCTTTCAGGTTGTCAGTGCCGCCCACCGCGGCGATATAGCTGGTCGCCAGCTGGGTCAGCCCCTCTTCGGTGTTGCTGTTGGCTTCTTCAGTGACGACGTCGTCGGCTTTGTCTTCACGACCCGGCGTTTTCAGGTTGAACATGCGGATAACCGCGCTGAACAGCAGGAAGTAGACAAAGAAGAACACCACGCCCATCACCAGCAGCATCCAGACGTTTTTGCTGGCGGCCGGCAGGCTGTACATCAACACGTAGTCGATTGCACCCGCGGAGAAGGAGAAGCCCGCGTGGATCCCCAGCGCTGTTGCAATGAACAGGCTGATACCGGTCAGCACCGCGTGCAGGAGGTACAGCAGCGGAGCCAGGAACATGAACAGGAATTCCAGCGGCTCGGTTACCCCGGTCAGGAACGCAGTGATGGCAACAGACAGCAGCATACCGCCGACCATCGGACGACGCGCTTTCGGCGCCGCCAGATACATCGCCAGCGCCGCACCCGGCAGACCAAACATCATGATCGGGAAGAAGCCAGACATGAACATCCCCGCGGTGCCGTCGCCGGCGTAGAAGCGGTTGATGTCGCCGTGGAACACAGCGCCTGCGGCGTTAGTGAACTCACCAATCTGGAACCAGGCGATGGTGTTCAGCACCTGATGCAGACCGGTTGGGATCAGCAGACGGTTGATGAAGCCAAAGATACCGGAACCCAGCGCGCCAGCGGAGACGATCCATTCGCCACCAGCGTGGATAGCATGCTGTACCGGCGGCCAGACGTAACCGAAGAGTGCGGCGAGGATCAGACAGAAGAAGCCGGTGGCGATCGGCACGAAGCGTTTGCCGCCGAAGAAGCTCAGGAAGTCCGGCAGCTTGATGCCGGCCCAGCGGTTGTACACCGCCCCTGCCACCAGACCGGTAATGATACCGGCCAGCACGCCCATGTTTATTTCCGGGTTGATGGTGACCATCGCTTTGGTCATCACGAAATACCCTACTGCGCCAGCCAGCGCCGCAGAACCGGCGTTATCCTTGGACCAGCTTGATGCCACACCAATCGCGAAGATCAGCGCCAGATTGTCGAAGATTGCCCCACCCGCTTGCGCGATGAAGGGTACATTCAACAGGTCTGGTTGCCCGAAACGCAGCAGTAATGCCGCGACCGGCAGCACTGCGATAGGGAGCTGCAACGCCCTACCCAGTCGCTGAAAGAAACCTAAAATATTCATCTTATTCCCCCTATGAGACCCCGATGAGGCTCATTTACTAAGCCACTTTTTTATTGTGTAACAAGGTCGGTTTTATCACTTACCGGCAAAGTGTGTGAAAAATTAATTCGTATCGCAAATTAAACGGGTATTTTTTGTGATAATTATCACCAAATATCGTATTCCCCCCTCCCTTTCACTGGCTAACATCGAAAACTTATTTTATCATTCAAAAAATCAACACGGATTGACCCCGGTCGGCGCAGTTGCTGCAATACTCTCCTCAGAGTGCTGGCGCCAATCCGCCAGAATCTACTTTAACTATAGAGGTGAAGAATGAGACTGATCCCCCTGGTAACCGCTGAGCAGGTCGGTAAATGGGCTGCCCGCCACATCGTTAACCGTATTAATGCATTCAAACCGACTGCGGACCGCCCGTTCGTGCTGGGTCTGCCAACCGGTGGCACTCCTCTGACCGCCTACAAAGCGCTGGTTGAAATGCATAAAGCAGGCCAGGTTAGCTTCAAACACGTCGTCACCTTTAATATGGACGAATATGTCGGCCTGCCAAAAGAGCATCCGGAAAGCTATCATAGCTTCATGCACCGTAATTTCTTTGACCACGTTGATATTCCGGCAGAAAATATCAACCTGCTGAATGGTAACGCGCCGGATATCGATGCGGAATGCCGTCGCTATGAAGAAAAAATTCGTTCCTACGGTAAAATCCACCTGTTCATGGGCGGCGTGGGCAACGATGGCCACATCGCGTTCAACGAACCGGCCTCTTCTCTGGCGTCCCGTACCCGTATTAAGACCCTGACTCATGACACCCGTGTGGCGAACTCCCGCTTCTTCGATGGTGATGTGGATCTGGTGCCGAAATACGCGTTGACCGTGGGCGTAGGCACCCTGCTGGATGCAGAAGAAGTGATGATTCTGGTGCTGGGTCATCAGAAAGCGCTGGCGCTGCAGGCGGCGGTAGAAGGTAACGTCAACCATATGTGGACCATTACCTGTCTGCAGTTGCATCCGAAAGCAGTGATTGTCTGCGACGAGCCGTCCACCATGGAGCTGAAAGTGAAAACCCTGAAATATTTCAACGAATTAGAAGCTGAAAATATTAAAGGTCTGTAATGTAGTCGTGTCCCGCGACTTGCGCGGGACCCTCTTTTTCTTTGTATGCATCATCAGGCCGGCGGCAAATGAACGATTGCTGACCTGATGGGGCGTATATACCGGGGGTCGTAATGTATGCATTAACCCAGGGCCGGGTTTATACCGGTCATGAAATTCTCGATGACCATGCGGTTGTTATCGCCAATGGCCTAATCGAACGTCTCTGTCCGCTGGCGGATTTGCCGTCTGACATGGAGCAGCGCTCGGTCAACGGCGCAATAATTGCCCCCGGTTTTATCGACGTTCAGCTGAACGGCTGCGGCGGCGTGCAGTTTAACGACAGCCCAGAAGCGGTCACCGTTGAAACGCTGGAGATCATGCAGAAGGCGAACGAACGTTCAGGCTGCACCAGCTTCCTGCCGACGCTGATTACCTCCAGTGACGATCTGATGAAGCAAGGTATCCGCGTGATGCGTGAATACCTGCAAAAACACCCGAACCAGGCGCTGGGTCTGCATCTGGAAGGACCGTGGCTGAATATCGTCAAGAAAGGCACCCACAACCCGGACTACGTGCGTAAACCGGACGCCGCGCTGGTCGATTTCCTCTGCGATAACGCCGATGTGATCACCAAGGTGACCCTCGCCCCTGAACGCGTTGAGCCGGAAGTGATCCGTAAACTGGTTGCCGCCGGGATCGTCGTCTCCGCCGGTCACTCCAACGCCACGCTGAAAGAGGCGAAAGTGGGCTTCCGCGCCGGCATTACCTTCGCCACTCACCTCTATAACGCGATGCCGTACATTACCGGCCGCGAACCCGGCCTGGCCGGGGCGATTTTTGACGAGCCGGATGTCTACTGCGGTATTATTGTCGACGGGATGCATGTCGATTATGCCAACGTACGTAACGCCAAGCGCCTGAAAGGCGACAAACTGTGCCTGGTCACCGACGCCACCGCGCCGGCGGGGGCGAATATTGACCAGTTCATTTTTGCCGGGAAAACAATATACTACCGCAATGGACTGTGCGTAGATGAAAACGGCACGCTCAGCGGCTCCTCCCTGACCATGATTGAAGGGGTGCGTAATCTGGTGGAGCATTGCGGCGTGGCACTGGACGAAGTATTGCGGATGGCGACGCTCTATCCCGCGCGCGCTATCGGTGTGGACAAGCAGCTCGGCAGCATTGCGCCGGGCATGGTCGCTAACCTGACCGCCTTTACACGCGATTATAAAATCACCAAGACCATCGTTAATGGTAACGAGGTCGTCACTGAGTAAGTAAAAGTATGACAGCAGGCGGACAAGCTCAAATTGGTAACGTTGACCTCGTAAAACAACTGAACAGCGCGGCCGTGTACCGCCTGATTGACCAGCATGGGCCTATCTCGCGCATTCAGATAGCCGAACAAAGCCAGCTTGCCCCTGCCAGCGTGACCAAAATCACGCGTCAGCTTATTGAGCGCGGCCTGATCAAAGAAGTTGATCAGCAGGCCTCCACCGGAGGCCGCCGCGCTATCTCTATCATCGCTGAAACCCGCAACTTCAACGCCATCGGCGTGCGGCTTGGCCGCTATGACGCCACTCTGACCCTGTATGATTTAAGCAGCAAGACCCTGGAAGAGGAACATTTTCCCCTGCCCGAGCGCACCCAGGAAACGCTGGAACACGCCCTGCTGAATATCATCGCTACCTTTATTGAAAACTGTCAGCGCAAAATTCGCGAGCTGATCGCCATCTCGGTGATCCTGCCGGGGCTGGTCGATCCGGAAAGCGGCGTGATCCGCTATATGCCACATATTGCGGTGGAAAACTGGGGCCTGGTCGGAGCGCTGGAAAAACGCTTCAACGTCACCTGCTATGTCGGGCACGATATCCGCAGCCTGGCGCTGGCCGAGCACTATTTCGGTGCAAGTCAGGACTGCGAAGACTCCATCCTGGTGCGCGTACACCGCGGTACCGGCGCGGGCATCATCTCCAACGGGCGCATTTTTATTGGCCGGAACGGCAACGTCGGCGAAATAGGCCATATCCAGGTCGACCCGCTGGGCGAGCGCTGCCACTGCGGCAACTTCGGCTGCCTCGAGACCGTCGCGGCCAATGCCGCCATCGAACAGCGGGTTCGCCACCTGCTTGAGCAGGGCTACCAGAGCCGTCTAACGCTGGATGACTGCACGATCAAAACTATCTGCAAAGCGGCCAACAAGGGCGATGCCCTGGCCTGCGAGGTGATTGAGTACGTGGGGCGTCACCTTGGGAAAACGATCGCCATCGCGATTAACCTGTTCAATCCGCAAAAAATCGTCGTTGCCGGCGAAATAGTGGAAGCTGAGAAGGTCCTTCTTCCGGCCATCGAAGGCTGCATTAACGCCCAGGCGCTGAAAGCGTTTCGCAAGAACCTGCCGGTGGTGCGCTCTACTCTCGACCATCGCTCAGCAATTGGCGCCTTCGCGCTGGTCAAACGCGCCATGCTCAATGGCACGCTGCTGCAGCGCTTGCTTGAGAGCTAATCGCCTCTTTATTGATAGCGCGAAACGATCCGCATCACCCTGTCGCTGGTGGGTATGGTCCACCAGCGATGTGAAACCTCATCGATGACGAGTATAGTTTCGTCTTTGTTAATGATTCTGGACCCACCATGACCATTCAAAACATAATTTGTGATATTGACGGCGTGCTGATGCACGATAACGTCGCCGTTCCCGGCGCTGCCGAGTTTATCAAACGCATCCTCGATAAAGGCATGCCGCTGGTAATGCTGACCAACTACCCGTCGCAAACCGGCCAGGATTTGGCCAACCGTTTCGCCACCGCCGGCATCGACGTGCCGGATACCGCGTTTTACACCTCGGCGATGGCCACCGCCGATTTCCTGCGCCGCCAGGAAGGCAAGAAAGCCTATGTGGTGGGTGAAGGGGCGCTGATCCACGAACTGTACAAAGCCGGCTTTACCATCACCGATGTGAACCCGGATTTTGTCATCGTCGGGGAAACCCGTTCATTCAACTGGGAGATGATGCATAAGGCCGCCTTCTTCGTTGCCAACGGCGCCCGCTTCATTGCCACCAACCCGGATACGCACGGTCGCGGCTTCTACCCGGCCTGTGGCGCACTGTGCGCCGGCATTGAGAAGATCTCCGGCCGCAAGCCGTTTTACGTCGGTAAACCGAGCCCGTGGATCATCCGCTCAGCGCTGAACAAAATGCAGGCTCACTCCGAGCAGACGGTGATCGTCGGCGATAACCTGCGCACCGACATTCTGGCCGGCTTCCAGGCGGGGCTGGAGACTATTCTGGTGCTCTCCGGGGTCTCCACCCTCGATGACATCGACAGCATGCCGTTTCGCCCATCGTGGATTTACCCTTCCGTTGCGGAAATCGATATTTTCTGATGCCAACCACGTCGCAGGACGTGGTTTTTCATTTATAGCGCCTGCCAAAAGTCATTCATCTAATAAAAACGGCTTATAAATGCGTATTCCTCAATAAAGCCGCTCAAAAGATACTCTTTTTTTACTGTTCAACAATCACAGTTGCGTTTTTTCTTTTTCAGGCTGCAAAACCCTTGCGCCAGCGCCCCCTTTACGGCATTTTCTTAAACACGCACTCAGGCTTCGCCACGAGACGAAGCCAGCACAACATCAAACACGACAGGGTAATGGAGAAGGTTATGTGTTCTATTTTTGGCGTACTGGATATTAAAACTGACGCAGGCGAGCTGCGTAAAAAGGCGCTGGAGCTTTCCCGCCTGATGCGCCATCGCGGTCCGGACTGGTCTGGCGTGTATGCCAGCGACAAAGCGATTCTGGCGCACGAGCGCCTGTCTATTGTCGACGTCAACGCCGGTGCCCAGCCGCTGTACAACGCCGAAAAAACCCATGCGCTGGCCGTTAACGGCGAGATCTACAACCATCAGGCACTGCGCGCGGAGTATGGCGATCGCTATCAGTTCCAGACCGGCTCTGACTGCGAAGTGATCCTCGCGCTGTATCAGGAAAAAGGCCCGGAGTTCCTCGACGACCTGCAGGGGATGTTCGCCTTCGCCCTGTACGACAGCGAGAAAGACGCGTACTTAATTGGTCGCGACCATATCGGTATTATTCCGCTGTATATGGGCCATGACGAACACGGCAACTTCTATGTCGCCTCCGAAATGAAAGCGCTGGTGCCGGTATGCCGCACCATTAAAGAGTTCCCGGCGGGTAGCTACCTGTGGAGCAAAGACGGCGAAATTCGCCAGTACTATCAGCGCGACTGGTTCGATTACGACGCGGTGAAAGACAACGTTACCGATAAGAACGAGCTGCGTCAGGCGCTGGAAGAATCGGTGAAAAGCCACCTGATGTCCGACGTGCCTTACGGCGTGCTGCTCTCCGGCGGTCTTGATTCATCGGTCATCTCGGCTATCACCAAGAAATTCGCCGCCCGTCGCGTCGAAGATCAGGAGCGTAGCGAAGCCTGGTGGCCGCAGCTGCACTCCTTCGCGGTCGGTCTGGAAGGCTCTCCTGACCTGAAAGCGGCGCAGGAAGTGGCCAACCACCTCGGCACCGTACACCACGAAATTCACTTTACGGTCCAGGAAGGGCTGGATGCGATCCGCGACGTTATCTATCACATCGAAACCTACGATGTGACCACTATCCGCGCCTCGACGCCGATGTACCTGATGTCGCGTAAAATTAAAGCCATGGGCATCAAGATGGTGCTTTCCGGCGAAGGCTCGGACGAAGTGTTCGGCGGCTACCTCTATTTCCATAAGGCGCCGAACGCCAAAGAACTGCACGAAGAGACGGTGCGTAAGCTGCAGGCGCTGCATATGTTTGACTGCGCCCGCGCCAACAAAGCGATGTCCGCCTGGGGCGTGGAAGCCCGCGTGCCGTTCCTCGATAAGAAATTCCTCGACGTGGCGATGCGCATTAACCCGCAGGATAAGATGTGCGGCAACGGCAAAATGGAAAAACACGTACTGCGTGAATGCTTCGAATCTTACCTGCCGGCCAGCGTTGCCTGGCGGCAGAAAGAACAGTTCTCTGACGGCGTCGGCTACAGCTGGATCGATACGCTGAAAGAAGTGGCCGCGAAACAGGTCAGCGATCAGCAGCTGGAAACGGCGAGCTTCCGCTTCCCGTACAACACGCCGACCTCCAAAGAAGGCTATCTGTACCGCGAGATCTTCGAAGAGCTGTTCCCGCTGCCGAGCGCGGCAGAGTGTGTCCCTGGCGGTCCGTCGGTGGCCTGCTCTTCAGCGAAAGCCATTGAGTGGGATGAAGCGTTCAAGACCATGAACGATCCATCAGGCCGTGCGGTGGGCGTCCACCAGTCGGCCTACAAATAAGCCCTGACGGGTGCTGAAACGCCAAACGGACCCTCCGGGGTCCGTTTTCTTTTTGCAGGATTTATACCGCTGAAAAACGATAAATAACCAATAATTGCCGAATATTGCAGCGAGCTGTTCGCAACCTAACCAAACAGTCACATTACAACGATTTTCCTTGAAAAAGAGGTTGACGCTCGCAGGCCCAATACGCATAATGCGCCCCGCAACGCCGATAAGGTTACGCGAAAAAAGATGGCTACGTAGCTCAGCTGGTTAGAGCACATCACTCATAATGATGGGGTCACAGGTTCGAATCCCGTCGTAGCCACCATCTTTTTTGCGGGAGTGGCGAAATTGGTAGACGCACCAGATTTAGGTTCTGGCGCCGCAAGGTGTGCGAGTTCAAGTCTCGCCTCCCGCACCATTCACCAGTCAGCGTTGTACGGATGGGGTATCGCCAAGCGGTAAGGCACCGGTTTTTGATACCGGCATTCCCTGGTTCGAATCCAGGTACCCCAGCCATATTTCTTCGATATTTGCGGTTCACCGCGACGGTATTGGGGTATCGCCAAGCGGTAAGGCACCGGTTTTTGATACCGGCATTCCCTGGTTCGAATCCAGGTACCCCAGCCATCGAAGAAACAGTGAGACAATTTGGCTACGTAGCTCAGCTGGTTAGAGCACATCACTCATAATGATGGGGTCACAGGTTCGAATCCCGTCGTAGCCACCATATTCAGGACGTATCGATACGCATCGATAAATCCGTAAACAATTTGTTGGGGTATCGCCAAGCGGTAAGGCACCGGATTCTGATTCCGGCATTCCGAGGTTCGAATCCTCGTACCCCAGCCAAATTAAAAAGTCGCTCAGCAATGAACGCACTGTTGCCCTCAACCGGGGTAGTTACGGTAAAGCGCAACAGACAATTGGGGTATCGCCAAGCGGTAAGGCACCGGATTCTGATTCCGGCATTCCGAGGTTCGAATCCTCGTACCCCAGCCAAATTAAAAAGTCGCTCAGCAATGAACGCACTGTTGCCCTCAACCGGGGTAGTTACGGTAAAGCGCAACAGACAATTGGGGTATCGCCAAGCGGTAAGGCACCGGATTCTGATTCCGGCATTCCGAGGTTCGAATCCTCGTACCCCAGCCAAATTAAAAAGTCGCTCAGCAATGAACGCACTGTTGCCCTCAACCGGGGTAGTTACGGTAAAGCGCAACAGACAATTGGGGTATCGCCAAGCGGTAAGGCACCGGATTCTGATTCCGGCATTCCGAGGTTCGAATCCTCGTACCCCAGCCACTTAAATGCAAAAAAGCTCACTTCGGTGGGCTTTTTTGCTATTGGCGTCCTGACACGCTTACGCAGTACTGACTGCCGGGCAGGCGCTTTCCACTCCGCCCCTGCCCGGGAAGCCAGTTTTACAAGCCTAAGGCATACTTCAGCGCCTGACGCTTGAATACCCCGGCGCGTTCAGCCGCCATCAGGCCAATATTGCGCAGCATCCGCACCGGCGCCAGGTCATTACTGAATCCGGCATAAAACAGATCCATCCCCGACTGCATGATAAAATTATCCGCTCGCCGCCGCGCCTGGTAGCGCTTCAGCACCGGCAGGCTGGCCCAGTCTTCGCCTCGACCGCGCGCTTCCGCCAGGATCTCCAGCAGGGCATCCACATCGCGGTAGCCAAGGTTAACCCCCTGCCCCGCCAGGGGATGAATGGTATGTGCCGCATCGCCCACCAGCGCCAGGCCGGGCTGGACATACTGCAGCGCATGACGCCGGGTGAGCGGAAAAGCACCCGCCGCCTGCGGCGTCACACGACCCAGGCGTGCCGGAAAGTGACTGGCGACCTCCTGCTGGAGCTGCGCCATGGTCATGCCCTGCAGCTGACGGATCCGCGCCGGCGCGTCGTACCAGACCAGCGAGGCCCAGTTGTCAAACAGCGGCAGGAAGGCGCGCGGTCCGCTGGGGGTAAACTGCTGCCAGGTGCTGTCACCGGGATCGTCGGGGCATTCGACGCTGATCAGCATACAGGATTGCTGATATTGCCAGGCGTGTACGCCGATGCCGGCCATCTCCCGCACCTGGGAATTGGCGCCGTCGGCGCCGATCACCAGCCGGGCGTGGATCGCCTCTCCCTCGCGTAAATGCAGCGCGGTATGCGCCTCGCCGCGCTGCATCGCCTCCAGTTCGCTACCAACGCGCAGGGTGACCCCTTCATGCGCCGCCAGCGCTTGCCAGAGGCCCCATTGCAGGACCTTGTTCTCGACCATATAGCCCAGTTCCGGCAGTTTAAGCTCTGCGGCGTCAAAGGCGACGTGCGCGCTCTCCCACTCCCAGGTCTCCAGACGACGATAAGCGTGGACGCGCATCGCCCTTATGGCATCCCAGACGCCGAGGCTCTTCAGCAGGCCGACCGAAGCCGCGCTGATAGCCGAGATCCGTACATCCGGGGCGGATGCCGGATCGAAAACCGGTGGCGCCGCTTTCTCAAGCACCGTCACGGTAAATCCCTGTTGCGCCAGCCCTAACGCCAGGGCGCCGCCGACCATGCCGCCGCCCACGATAGCGACATCTGTTGCGTGAATTGTCATGGCTATTATCCTTAAAGCAGAATCCGTTAAGTTTACCGGATTTTTTGTCCCCTTGCGGTGATAACGCTCGCACTGGTCAGGGGGCGACCAAAGCATTACAATACGCGCCCTGGAAAGCGAAATTCACCCTGTATATATCCCCGCGTTTTGGATATCTATTACTGAGCATGAGCAAGTCAATGACAAAAAAACTCCATATTAAAACCTGGGGCTGTCAGATGAACGAGTATGATTCATCAAAGATGGCCGATCTGCTGGATGCGACACATGGGTATCAACTGACCGAAGTGGCGGAAGAAGCAGATGTGCTGTTGCTCAATACCTGCTCAATTCGTGAGAAGGCCCAGGAAAAAGTTTTCCATCAGCTCGGACGCTGGAAGCTGCTGAAAGAGAAGAATCCGGACCTGATTATTGGCGTTGGCGGCTGCGTGGCCTCTCAGGAAGGCGACCATATTCGCCAGCGCGCGCACTATGTCGATATTATTTTCGGGCCGCAAACCCTGCACCGCCTGCCGGAGATGATTAACGCCGTGCGCGGCAACCGCAGCCCGGTGGTGGATATCAGCTTCCCGGAAATTGAAAAGTTCGATCGCCTGCCAGAGCCGCGCGCCGACGGCCCGACCGCCTTTGTTTCGATTATGGAAGGCTGCAACAAATACTGCACCTACTGCGTGGTGCCGTACACCCGCGGAGAAGAGGTCAGCCGTCCGTGCGACGATATCCTGTTTGAAATCGCCCAGCTGGCGGCGCAGGGCGTGCGTGAGGTTAATCTGCTGGGCCAGAACGTTAACGCCTGGCGCGGTGAGAATTACGACGGCACCACCGGCAGCTTTGCCGATCTGCTGCGTCTGGTCGCCGCCATCGACGGCATCGATCGTATTCGCTTCACCACCAGCCACCCGATCGAATTTACCGACGATATCATCGAGGTCTATCGCGATACGCCGGAACTGGTGAGCTTCCTGCACCTGCCGGTGCAGAGCGGTTCTGACCGGGTTCTGAATCTGATGGGACGCACCCATACCGCACTGGAGTACAAAGCGATTATTCGCAAGCTGCGTGAGGCGCGCCCGGATATTCAGATAAGCTCCGACTTTATTGTCGGCTTCCCTGGCGAAACCACAGACGATTTCGAAAAGACGATGAAGCTAATCGCCGACGTCAATTTCGATATGAGCTACAGCTTTATCTTCTCCGCTCGCCCGGGCACTCCAGCGGCCGATATGGTCGATGACGTGCCGGAGGAGGATAAAAAGCAGCGTCTGTATATTCTGCAGGAGCGGATCAATCAGCAGGCAATGGCCTGGAGCCGTCGCATGCTCGGCACGGTACAGCGCATTCTGGTGGAAGGCACGTCGCGTAAGAGCCTGATGGAACTTTCCGGGCGCACCGAGAACAACCGCGTGGTCAACTTCGAAGGTACGCCGGATATGGTCGGTAAATTCGTCGATGTTGAAATCGTCGATGTTTACACCAACTCGCTGCGCGGCAAAATCGTGCGTACCGAGGCGGAGATGGGTCTGCGTATCGCTGAATCACCTGAATCAGTGATTGCCCGCACCCGTAAAGAGAACGATCTTGGCGTGGGTATCTATCAGCCGTGATCCCTTCAGGCCTGTCGGTTCCGGCAGGCCTTGTAATTCCTCTCTCCGTCCCTATATCTACAGCAATGCTTGCGCCATTTTCCTGTGACGTAAATAATTTCCTGATTAGCCGGCCACGCGCCGCGTCCGGCCACCTGCGTAAAGAGGAACAGTTTGAACATAGACACTCGTGAAATTACCCTGGAGCCAGCGGATAACGCACGCCTGTTAGCCTTGTGCGGCCCGTTTGACGACAACATCAAACAGCTGGAGCGTCGGTTAGGCATTGAGATCAACCGCCGTGACAATCACTTTAAACTGACCGGACGCGCCATTTGCGTACACGCCGCCGCCGATATTCTGCGCAGCCTGTATGTCGATACGGCGCCGATGCGCGGTCAGATTCAGGATATTGAGCCGGAGCAGATCCACCTGGCGATCAAAGAAGCACGCGTACTGGAGCAGAGCGCCGAGAGCGTGCCGGAGTACGGGAAAGCCGTCAATATCAAGACCAAGCGCGGGGTGATCAAACCGCGTACGCCGAACCAGGCGCAGTACATCGCCAATATTCTCGATCACGACATTACCTTTGGTGTCGGCCCGGCGGGTACAGGTAAAACCTATCTGGCGGTGGCGGCGGCGGTCGATGCGCTGGAGCGCCAGGAGATCCGCCGTATTCTGCTGACCCGTCCGGCCGTCGAGGCTGGCGAAAAGCTCGGCTTCCTGCCCGGCGATCTGAGCCAGAAGGTCGACCCATATCTGCGCCCGCTGTATGACGCGCTGTTTGAGATGCTCGGCTTTGAGAAAGTGGAAAAGCTGATTGAGCGTAACGTCATCGAAGTGGCCCCGTTGGCCTATATGCGCGGACGAACGCTGAATGACGCCTTTATCATTCTTGATGAAAGCCAGAACACCACCATCGAACAGATGAAGATGTTCCTGACCCGCATCGGCTTTAACTCCAAGGCGGTGATCACCGGCGACATCACGCAGATTGACCTGCCGCGCAGCACCAAATCCGGTCTGCGCCACGCCATCGAAGTGCTGGCCGAAGTCGATGAGATCAGCTTCAACTTCTTCCATAGCGAAGACGTGGTGCGCCATCCGGTGGTTGCCCGCATCGTTAACGCCTATGAGGCGTGGGAAGCCGCAGACCAGAAACGTAAAGCAGAACTGGCCGCCGAGCGCAAACGCGAAGCCCAGGAACAGGAGCAAAAATGAGTCAGGTGATCCTCGATTTACAGCTGGCCTGCGAAGAGACCAGCGGCCTGCCGGACGAAGCCCTTTTTCAGCGCTGGGTCGATGCCGTCATTCCGCCATTTCAGGAGGAGTCAGAGTTAACGATTCGTCTGGTCGATGTTGCAGAAAGCCACGAGCTGAACCTGACCTACCGCGGCAAGGATAAACCGACCAACGTTCTCTCCTTCCCGTTTGAAGCGCCGCCGGGGATTGAAATGCCGCTGCTCGGCGATCTGATCATCTGCCGTCAGGTGGTGGAGCAGGAAGCCAGCGAGCAAGGTAAGCCGCTGGAGGCGCACTGGGCGCATATGGTGGTGCACGGCAGCCTGCATCTGCTGGGCTACGATCATATCGAAGACGACGAAGCGGAAGAGATGGAAGGCCTCGAAACAGAGATAATGCTTGCTCTGGGCTATGAGGACCCGTACATTTCCGAGAAGATTGCTGAATAGCCCCCTGCCGGATGGCGGCGCTTGCGCCGCATCCGGCCGCTGTTCCTGCATTTTACCAGCCTGATCGTCAGGCAACCCATGCCGTCCGGCGCTGAGTTTACGCGCGACGAGCGACAGTTAAATCAACATGAGAACCCAAACGACGCCATGAGCGACGACAATTCACACAGTAGTGACACAGTAAACAGCAAAAAGGGATTTTTCTCCCTGTTACTCAGCCAGCTTTTTCACGGAGAACCGAAAAACCGTGATGAACTGCTGGCGCTGATCCGTGATTCCGGGCAGAACGATCTTATCGATGAAGATACGCGTGACATGCTCGAAGGGGTAATGGATATCGCCGACCAGCGGGTCCGCGACATTATGATCCCCCGTTCACAAATGATAACCCTGAAACGCAACCAGACGCTGGACGAGTGCCTTGATGTCATCATCGAATCCGCTCACTCGCGCTTCCCGGTCATCAGTGAAGACAAAGATCACATCGAAGGGATTCTGATGGCTAAGGATCTGCTGCCGTTTATGCGCAGCGATGCCGAAGCCTTCAGCATGGAAAAAGTGTTACGGCCGGCGGTTGTCGTCCCGGAAAGCAAGCGGGTCGACCGCATGCTGAAAGAGTTTCGCTCACAGCGCTACCATATGGCGATCGTTATTGACGAATTCGGCGGCGTCTCCGGCCTGGTGACCATCGAGGATATCCTTGAGCTCATCGTCGGGGAAATTGAAGACGAATACGACGAAGAAGAAGATATTGATTTCCGCCAGCTGAGCCGCCACACCTGGACGGTGCGCGCTCTGGCCTCCATCGAAGACTTCAACGACGCCTTCGACACGCACTTCAGCGATGAAGAAGTGGATACCATTGGTGGGCTGGTGATGCAGGCCTTCGGCCATCTACCGGCTCGTGGCGAATCTATCGACATTGATGGTTACCAATTCAAGGTAGCAATGGCAGATAGCCGTCGTATCATTCAGGTGCATGTAAAGCTGCCCGATGACGCTCCCCAGCCGAAGCTGGAAGAGTAAGCCGCGGCGCTGAAGGTCACGGCCAGCCGGGAGACAGACCGTGGGCGATCCCCGGCTGTCCCCTCTCCCTGCTGGCAAACAGCATAGCCTGTGGCAACAGGCGTTAATTTACGGGACGATTAGCCTAAATGGTATTTGCCTCTCTTCTTGAACGTCAGCGCGTTCGTCTGCTGCTGGCGCTGCTATTCGGAGCCAGCGGAACGCTGGCTTTTTCACCTTATGACTTCTGGCCGGCAGCTATCGTTTCGCTGGCCGGTCTGCAGGCGTTGACCCTCAACCGACGCCCGCTGCAAAGCGCCGGGATCGGCTATTTCTGGGGATTCGGGCTGTTTGGCACCGGTATCAACTGGGTCTATGTCAGCATCGCGCAATTCGGCGGTATGCCAGGTCCGGTTAACGTCTTCCTCGTCGTTCTGCTGGCGGCTTATCTCTCGCTCTATACCGGCCTGTTTGCCGGCCTGCTCGCCCGGCTGTGGCCCAAAACCAGCTGGCTGCGGGTGGCTATCGCCGCTCCCGTCGTCTGGCAAATCACCGAGTTCCTGCGCGGCTGGGTGCTGACGGGTTTCCCGTGGCTGCAGTTCGGCTACAGCCAGATTGACGGCCCGCTGAAAGGTCTGGCGCCGGTGATGGGCGTCGAGGCGATCAACTTCCTGCTGATGATGGTTAGCGGCCTGCTGGCCCTGGCCCTCGTCCAGCGCAACTGGAAGCCGCTGGCTATTGCCGCGCTGCTGTTCGCCCTGCCGTTCCCGCTGCGCTATATCCAGTGGTATCAGCTGCTGCCGGAGCGCGCGACCCAGGTCTCGCTGGTGCAAGGCGACATTCCGCAGGCCATGAAATGGGACGAGAAGCAGCTGGTCAACACCCTGAAAACGTACCTGGCGCTGACCCAGCCGCATATCGGCCACTCGCAGCTGATTATCTGGCCCGAGTCGGCGATCCCGGATCTGGAGATCAACCAGCAGCAGTTCCTCAGCATGATGGACGATCTGCTGCGCGCAAAAGACAGTTCTCTGATCACCGGCATTGTCGATGCGCGTCTCAATAAGCAGAACCGCTACGATACCTACAACACCATCATTACCCTCGGTAAAGATAACCCGTACCGCTACGACTCGACCAACCGTTACAACAAGAACCATCTGGTGCCGTTCGGTGAGTTTGTGCCGCTGGAATCGATTCTGCGTCCGCTGGCGCCGTTCTTTGACCTGCCAATGTCCTCCTTCAGCCGCGGCCCCTACGTGCAGCCGCAGCTGATGGCGCATAACCTGAAGCTGACCGCCGCCATCTGCTACGAGATCATCCTCGGGGAACAGGTACGCGATAACTTCCGGCCGGACACCGACTTCCTGCTGACCATCTCCAACGACGCCTGGTTCGGTAAGTCCATCGGCCCGTGGCAACACTTCCAGATGGCGCGGATGCGTGCGCTGGAGCTCGCCCGCCCACTCCTGCGCAGCACCAATAATGGCATTACCGCGGTCATCGGCCCGCGCGGCGAGATCCAGAAGATGATCCCGCAGTTTACCCGCGAAGTGTTGACCACCACCGTGACACCCACCAGCGGCTTAACCCCTTACGCCCGCACCGGCAACTGGCCGCTATGGGCGCTGACGGCGTTGTTTGGCTTCGCTGCACTGCTAATGAGCCTGCGTCAGCGTCGCCGATAAGTCTCTCCGCCGGCGACCCCCGTCGCCGGCGTTTTTTCTCACCCTGTTTGCCATCCTGGCACAGTCATTGCTTTATTTTCCCTGGTAGCGACATCGTCCGACCCAGTGCAACCGGGTTGCACCATAAACGTTCGGCGGTCGCGCTATTTTGGTGCAATGGAAGATATTTGCCTCCCATTGGTGCGGAGCACTTCGCAAAAATAAACAATAAAACAGCAAAATCTTTACATTAAGCCAAACTAAATGCTAACAAACACATACAAATGCGGCACGTGGACGCGTGCCCCGAATAACAACACACACAATCACAATGGGTATCAATAGCGTCGCTAACGCTACGGATAAGGAGTTGGATATGCAATTACGTAAACTGGCCGCCGCAATGCTGGTCATGGGTGTGACCGCCGGTGTGGCACACGCAGAAGATGCCGCCCCGGCGGCAGGCCAGAGCACCCTGGATAAGATCGCCAAAAATGGGGTTATCGTTGTCGGTCATCGTGAATCTTCAGTCCCGTTCTCTTACTACGATAACCAGCAGCAGGTTGTGGGCTACTCTCAGGACTACTCCAACGCCATCGTTGATGCCATCAAGAAAAAGCTGAATAAACCTGACCTGCAGGTCAAACTGATCCCGGTCACCTCGCAGAACCGTATCCCGCTGCTGCAGAATGGCACCTTTGATTTCGAGTGCGGCTCAACCACTAACAACCTTGAGCGCCAGAAACAGGCGGCCTTCTCCGATACCATCTTCGTGGTCGGCACCCGTCTGCTGGTGAAGAAAGGCGGTCCGATCAAAGATTTCCCGGACCTGAAAGACAAAGCCGTTGTTGTCACCTCCGGAACCACCTCAGAGATCCTGCTGCATAAGCTGAACGATGAGAAAAAAATGAATATGCGCATTATCAGCGCCAAAGATCATGGTGACTCTTTCCGCACCCTGGAAAGCGGACGCGCCGTGGCCTTTATGATGGATGACGCCCTGCTGGCGGGCGAACGCGCGAAGGCGAAGAAACCGGATAACTGGGAAATCGTCGGCACTGCGCAGTCGAAAGAAGCCTATGGCTGCATGCTGCGTAAAGACGATCCGTCGTTCAAAGCGCTGGTCGATGAAACCGTTGCCCAGGCCCAGACCTCTGGTGAAGCGGCGAAATGGTTTGATAAATGGTTCAAAAATCCAATTCCGCCGAAAAACCTTAACCTGAACTTCGAACTGTCTGACGACATGAAAGCGCTGTTCAAATCACCTAATGACAAAGCACTGAACTAATTATAACAACCAGGGGCAGGATATCCTGCCCTCCCGATGATTGTCACAGCACGGACAGACTATACGGTGGCTGGTCGTTCCCCAGCCGCCGCGAATACCGAAACAAGCTGGACAACCGTCTTCGAGGGTAGCAATGGCTACCCTTTTTTTTCCAGGAGTCATGTATGTCAATAGACTGGAACTGGGGGATTTTCCTGCAACAGGCCCCCTTCGGCAACACTACCTACCTGGGCTGGCTGTGGAGCGGTTTTCAGATAACCGTCGCCCTCTCCATCTCGGCCTGGATCATCGCTTTTCTCGTCGGCTCACTGTTTGGCATTTTACGCACGGTCCCCAATCGTCTGCTCTCAGGGATTGGCACCTGCTATGTCGAACTGTTTCGCAACGTGCCGCTGATCGTGCAGTTCTTTACCTGGTACCTGGTGGTGCCGGAGTTCCTGCCGGAAAATATCGGCATGTGGTTTAAATCCGAGCTGGATCCGAACATTCAGTTCTTTGTCTCTTCCATGCTGTGCCTGGGGCTGTTTACCGCCGCCCGCGTCTGCGAACAGGTACGCGCCGCCATTCAGTCGCTGCCGCGCGGGCAGAAGAACGCCGGTCTGGCGATGGGGCTGACCCTGCCGCAAACCTACCGCTACGTGCTGCTGCCGAACGCCTACCGCGTTATCGTGCCGCCGATGACCTCGGAAATGATGAACCTGGTGAAAAACTCGGCCATCGCCTCCACCATCGGTCTTGCCGATATGGCCGCGCAGGCGGGCAAACTGCTGGACTACTCCGCTCATGCCTGGGAGTCTTTTACCGCCATCACCCTGGCCTACGTCTTCATCAACGCGGTGATTATGCTGATTATGTATGTGGTCGAGCGTAAGGTTCGCCTGCCTGGCAATCTGGGAGGCAAATAATGTACGATTTTGACTGGAGTTCGATCGTTCCGTCCATGCCTTATCTGCTGGCGGGGCTGGTGATCACCCTGAAAATTACAGTGATAGCCATTATTTTCGGCATCGTCTGGGGCACCCTGCTGGCGGTGATGCGCCTGTCCAGCTTTCTGCCGCTGGCCTGGTTTGCTAAAACCTACGTCAACGTGTTCCGCTCTATCCCACTGGTGATGGTCCTGCTGTGGTTCTACCTGATTGTCCCGGGCTTCCTGCAGAACGTGCTGGGCCTGTCGCCGAAGACGGATATTCGCCTGATCTCGGCGATGGTGGCCTTTTCGATGTTCGAAGCCGCCTACTACTCAGAGATTATCCGCGCCGGCATCCAGAGCATCTCCCGCGGCCAGTCCGGCGCCGCGCTGGCGCTGGGGATGACCCACTGGCAGTCAATGCGGCTGGTGATCCTGCCGCAGGCCTTCCGCGCCATGGTGCCACTGCTGCTAACCCAGGGGATCGTCCTGTTCCAGGATACCTCGCTGGTGTATGTATTGAGCCTCGCCGACTTCTTCCGTACCGCCTCCACGATTGGCGAGCGTGACGGAACCCAGGTCGAAATGATCCTGTTCGCGGGCGGCGTCTATTTTGTGATTAGCCTCAGCGCCTCGCTGTTGGTCAGCTGGTTGAAGAAAAGGACTGTGTAATGATTACCCTGAAAAACGTTTCAAAATGGTATGGTCACTTTCAGGTGCTGACCGATTGCTCCACGGAAGTGAAAAAAGGCGAAGTCGTGGTGGTCTGCGGACCGTCAGGCTCGGGTAAATCCACGCTGATTAAAACGGTAAACGGTCTTGAGCCCGTGCAACAGGGGCAGATTATCGTCGACGGCACCGTGGTTAACGATAAAAAGACCAATCTGGCCAAACTGCGCTCGCACGTCGGGATGGTATTTCAGCATTTTGAACTGTTCCCGCATCTGTCGATTATCGACAACCTGACGCTGGCGCAGGTCAAAGTGCTTAATCGCGATAAAGCATCAGCGCGCAAGAAAGGCCTCAAATTGCTGGAGCGCGTTGGCCTGGCAGCGCATGCGGAAAAATATCCGGCACAGCTCTCCGGCGGCCAGCAGCAGCGTGTGGCCATTGCTCGTGCCCTGTGCATGGACCCGATCGCCATGCTGTTTGATGAGCCCACCTCAGCGCTTGATCCGGAGATGATCAACGAGGTGCTGGACGTCATGGTCGAACTGGCCAACGAGGGGATGACCATGATGGTTGTGACCCATGAAATGGGCTTTGCCCGCAAGGTGGCGAACCGGGTGATCTTTATGGATGAAGGGAAGATTGTCGAAGATGCCGATAAAGAAGCCTTCTTTGCCAATCCGCAATCCGATCGCGCCAAAGATTTCCTCGCCAAAATACTTCATTAATGGTTTTTCTCTGCGCATACCGCCCGGTATGCGCAGCTTATCTTTCCCGCCATATTATTCGTCAATATTATTTATGCGGCTGCTTATCGCCACTACCATTTACGTACTAAATAAACCTCACCGATAAAACCTGAACTTATTTATTTAATCGATCAATTCATAAAGAATTCAATAATGAATTCGTGGATCTGCCTCACCACCGCCGCTAGCATATAACGCCTCGTAACAGGTTCGTCGCACGATTATTTTATTAATTGAATATAATATTCTTGCCTGACCTCGCCTGCGCCGAAATAAAGACCATCAGTGTTCTCTGCCACCCGCAGGATAACTGATGCGTCACCGAACCAATGAAACAAATGGATATTGCTTCATGTTAATTCGATCTCGCACGCTCACTGGGCTGCTGTGTATCACGCTGGCGGGCACCTCAGCCGCCGGGGCCGCACAATTGACCACCTCTGCTCACCAGACGGAGCAGGATAAAGCCCGTCAGGAGGCGCTGACGCCGCAGCAACAGGATTTTCAGTCTTCACAACAGCGCGTGGCGCCGCAGGGTATCCCTTTTCCTGAGGAAACGCATTGCAAATTGATCAACCGGGTCGATATCGACTCCGATAACCAGACGCTCACCCACCAATTACTGGCGAAAACGGCGCAGCAGGCGCAGGGGCGCTGTCTGGGTGGTGAAGGCATTCGTCTGCTGGCCTATACCTTGCAAAATGAGCTGATCGCGCAAGGCTACATCACCTCGCTGATTGATGTGCCCTCCCAGTCGCTGGAGCAAGGCATTCTCAGGCTGACGCTGCACTATGGCAAAGTGGGCGCTATCGACTATGCCGACGGCTCAGACACCACCCGCTTGTGGAATTCACTGCCAACCTCTTCCGGCACGATCCTGCGCTTAAGCGACCTCGAGCAGGGCATGGCCAATCTGCAGCGTCTGCCCGGCGCCACCGCGCACATGAAACTGCTGCCGGGGCAGCACGAGGGGGAAAGCGATATCCAGATTGCCCGCAGCCTGGAGAAAAAATGGCAGCTTGGCGCCTGGCTCGACGACGCCGGCAGCAAAGCCAGCGGCCGCTACCAGGCCGGCGGGGCCCTCTATCTCTATGACCTGACTACTCTCAACGATATCCTGTACCTTTCCGGCGGGGGGGATATTGAATTCAATCAGCATAACGACGGCAACCACAACGGCAGCCTGTATTATTCAATTCCCTTCGGCTACTGGTCATTGAGCGCCTACGGGGCATACAGCCAGTATCGCCAGCAGTTTAACGGCAACTGGTCGACGATGGATTATAAGAGCAAGAATCGCTACTACAGCGCCACGCTGAGCCGTCTGCTCTCCCACACCCGGCAGCAAAAAACCACCGCCGACCTGCGGATCGCCAAGAGTACCTCGCATTATTACTTCGGCGGCAGTGAACTACAGGTGATGCGCAAGCAAACGCCCTCCTGGGAGTTCACCCTCAACCACCAGCACTACTTTAACAAAAAGATTGTCGATGCCAGCATCGGCATCCAGCGCAGCCTGCCGTGGCTCAGCTCAACGCCAACGCCGGAGGAAAAGGCCGGGTTATACAGCCCGCTGTCGCGGATCGTGCATGGTAATATGCAGGCGCTAATGAAATTTGACGCCACCGGCGACAAATTTACCTGGGCTCCCCGCTTCAGCGCCCAGTTCAGCCCCGACAAACTCGCTTCCGATAATAAATTCAATATTGGTAGTCGCTGGAGCGTGCGCGGTTTTGACGGTGAAAACAGCCTGTCCGGCAATCAGGGATGGTACTGGCGCAACGATTTTATCTGGGATCTGCCCACCCACGAGCGGCAATTCTATCTGGGCGCGGATGTGGGTCGCCTTATCGGCGCCGATCTGTATCAAAAAGGCAAAGTGCTCTCCGGCGCCGTCAGCGGCTTGCGCGGACAATTATGGTCAACGCAATACGATCTGTTTATTAGCACCCCGCTCAGTAAGCCGGATAAGTTTCATAGCGACGCCCTGAATATGGGCTTTTCATTACAGTGGAGGTATTAATTCAGTCATTATCGACCCTTTCAGCTACGTTGTTTATTAATCTTAATTTAAAGGAATAAATGAAATGTTTAAGTTTAAAGCTTCTTATGTCGCACTGGCGGCAGTATTAACCTCGTCGGTGGTTTATGCCGACCCGACCAGCTATACGCATTCGTCCGGCGCCACGGTTATTGATATTGAAAAGCCGAACGCCGCTGGCGTCTCCCATAACCTGTACCGCGACTTCAACGTTGGCACCAATGGCACCATCCTCAATAACAGCGGCGATGATGTCAGCCACAGCACCTTTGGCAATATCGCCAAAAACAACAACCTGACCGCCGGCAGCGCCTCGGTGATTTTGAACGAGGTCACCTCCAAAAACGCCAGTAGCCTAAAGGGCTTTATCGAAGTCAACGGCCAGAAAGCGGACGTGGTGATCGCCAACCCGAACGGCATCACCTGCTCCGGCTGTAGCTTTGTCAATACCAACAAGGCCATCCTGACCACCGGTAAAGTCAACATGACCAGCGACGGCGCTATCGGCAGCTATACCGTGACGGGCGGCACCCTCACCATCGGCGAAAACGGCATGAACGCCGCCAACAGCTATGCAGTTCTGCTCGCCGACGCCATCAAAATTAATGGCAAAGTGCAGGCCAACAACGCCCTGGTCAGCGCGGGCAACTTCACCATGGATAACAGCACCGGCTCGGTGACCTCCGCCGGTAAGCAGGCCACCCTTATCCAGATGACGGTCAATCCGCAATACAGTATCGACGTTAGCAGTCTTGGCGGGATCGAGGCCAACAGTATCAGCATGGTCGGCAATAACATTGGCTTTGGCGTACGTAATAAAGGTTCAATTGTCGCGAACAGCACACTGCAGCTCACCAGCAACGGCGACCTGCAAAATAAAGGCACAATTAAAGGTAATGGCCTGCTGAGCACTATCTCTACAGCCAGCGGTGTGACGAATGAAGGTACCTTGTCCGGCGCCTATTATCTCATGCTGTCCACTCAAGGGTATATCGTCAATGTCGGCACCATGACTGGTGGACAACTCATTGCCTCCGCCAGCAGAAATATTAATAACGGCGATTCCGGGACAATGACCGGCACCAATGGTTTAAGTTTGACCAGTGGTACTCAAATCCGTAATGAAGCCAAAGCCTCTATGCTGTCCAATAACCAAATCTCTGCAACAGCAATGGGTGACTTTCTCAACGAAGGGAAAATCAGCGCCAAAAACACCACCCTCTCTTTTGTAGGCGATAGCTTTAAGAATACCGGTAACATCACTTCCACCAGCAAAACCACCGTTCAGTCTCTTAAGCAGGATGGCAGCGCCAATACGGGCGAGATCTATAACCTCGGCAATATCACCGGCGAAAATATCAACCTGCAGACCAACGGTACGCTGGCGCAAAGCAGCAATGGACGAATAGAGGCTACCAATGCCATTACCGCCCACAGCTACTGGCTGAATCAGAATGGTGACATGAAAGCCACCGATATCACCACCGATCACGGCGTGGTCAGTAACTCTGGCAATATCACTGCAAATAATATTTCTATTACTACCACTTCAGACATCACTAACGAAGGGCAGATCCGCAGCGCCGGCGACCTGACCTTAAATACCCAAAATAAAGGCGTGATCTACAACTATTCAACCCTCAGCGCGGGCGACAACATGACGTTAACCGCCACCAAAGTGGCCAATGGTGGAAAAAGTTGCGGCATAATGGGCCTGGCGAAATGCGGCGTAGGGACGTTAACTGCTGACAAGCTGGTACTGAACTCATCGCAGAAATATGTTAGCGACATGGGCGGGAAACAATATTTCAAGAGCACTGAAGTCAACACCGTGAAATAAGGCAGTCCACGATGCGCGAGGGTTCGCGCATCGTTTTTTTTGTTCCGCTTAGGGTTCAAAGGGCCGACGCTGAAACTGATCGTGGCCGCACTTCGGGCAGCGCGGTAGCACGTCTGGGGTATACACCGCCAGATGATAGTGGCACTTCTCGCACACCAGGTTACCCAGACCGACCACTTCGCCGCTGTGGTACACGCCGTGGTGATTCAGATCCTGAAAGACCTCCCGCCACTCGAGCTGCGTTTTGTCAGTGATATCAGCCAGCTCCTGCCACAGGCTCTCTTTGATCACTCGCATAAATACGCTATCGCTCTCGTCTTCATGACTCTCTTCGTAGCTGCGGGCAAACTCCTCGAGATCGCGCTTCACCGCCGCAATCACCGACTCGACCTCGCTCTGCGTGAGATCGCCGGCGCGGACGATTTTTTCACGCGCCTGTGTCACCAGCGCATCGATGTCTCGCTCTCCATGGCGGAGCCGTTCGCTGAGCGAGGAGACCAGTTCACGGTAATATTGAGCAACCTTGTTCATCATTTCGCCTCCGGTGTGGTTAACGTCTTCTGATAATAGACCTTATTCCTCTCCCGCTGTGTCTGACAAGCCACAGAGTCGCGAAATAATCAGCGCGGCTTTTGCCGATGTTAATGTGCGAAAGGCTGTTTTGACGGGGGCGTTTGGGCTATGCTATGCCGATCTGAAATAACACATCCATTGGCTACATTTTGTAGCTGTATTGAAAACAGGACCACTGGCTGCCATGCAAGAGCAATACCGCCCGGAAGAGATAGAATCGAAAGTCCAGCTTCACTGGGACGAAAATCGTACATTTGAAGTAACTGAAGACGAGAGCAAAGAGAAGTATTACTGCCTGTCGATGCTTCCTTATCCTTCTGGTCGACTACACATGGGTCACGTGCGTAACTACACCATCGGCGATGTGATTGCCCGCTACCAGCGTATGCTGGGCAAAAACGTCCTGCAGCCGATCGGCTGGGATGCGTTTGGTCTGCCGGCGGAAGGCGCGGCAGTGAAAAACAACACCGCGCCAGCACCATGGACCTACGACAACATCGCCTACATGAAAAACCAGCTCAAAATGCTGGGTTTTGGCTATGACTGGAGCCGCGAGCTGGCGACCTGCACCCCGGAATACTACCGCTGGGAGCAGAAGTTCTTCACCGAGCTGTACAAAAAAGGCCTGGTATACAAGAAAACCTCCGCGGTGAACTGGTGCCCGAACGACCAGACCGTACTGGCCAACGAACAGGTTATTGACGGCTGCTGCTGGCGCTGCGATACCAAAGTCGAGCGTAAAGAGATCCCGCAGTGGTTTATTAAAATCACCGCCTACGCCGATGAACTGCTGAACGATCTGGATAAACTGGATCACTGGCCAGACACCGTGAAGACCATGCAGCGCAACTGGATCGGCCGTTCCGAAGGGGTGGAAATCTCCTTTGACGTCAACAACTACGCCGATAAGCTGACCGTCTACACCACCCGTCCGGACACCTTTATGGGCTGCACCTACCTGGCCGTCGCGGCGGGTCACCCGCTGGCGCAGCAGGCTGCAGCGAACAATCCGGCACTGGCTGCCTTTATCGACGAATGCCGTAACACCAAAGTGGCCGAAGCCGACATGGCGACGATGGAGAAAAAAGGCGTCGATACTGGCTTTAAAGCCATTCATCCGCTGACCGGCGAAGCAATTCCTGTCTGGGCGGCAAACTTCGTGCTGATGGAATACGGCACCGGCGCGGTCATGGCCGTTCCGGGCCACGACCAGCGTGACTATGAGTTCGCCAGCAAATACGGTCTGAACATCAAGCCGGTTATCCTCGCTGCCGACGGCTCCGAGCCGGATCTCTCCGCGCAGGCGCTGACCGAGAAAGGCGTTCTGTTTAACTCCGGCGAGTTCAGCGGCCTCGATTATGAAGCCGGCTTCAACGCCATTGCCGACAAACTGGCTGCCATGGGCGTGGGCGAGCGTAAAATTAACTTCCGCCTGCGTGACTGGGGTGTGTCCCGTCAACGCTACTGGGGCGCGCCGATCCCGATGGTGACCCTGGAAGATGGCACCGTGCTGCCGACCCCGGAAGA
Source organism: Klebsiella sp. K-Nf6 (assembly GCF_002806655.1). NCBI lineage: Bacteria > Pseudomonadati > Pseudomonadota > Gammaproteobacteria > Enterobacterales > Enterobacteriaceae > Klebsiella > Klebsiella sp. K-Nf6. The sequence continues at coordinate 80,057 of NZ_PIBN01000009.1, forward strand.
TCAACTGCCGGTGATCCTGCCGGAAGATGTGGTCATGGACGGCATCACCAGCCCGATCAAAGCCGATCCTGAGTGGGCGAAGACCACCGTTAACGGCCAGCCGGCGCTGCGCGAAACCGACACCTTTGACACCTTTATGGAATCCTCCTGGTACTATGCGCGCTACACCTGCCCGCAGTATCAGGAAGGGATGCTGGATTCGAAAGCGGCCAACTACTGGCTGCCGGTAGATATCTACATCGGCGGTATCGAACACGCCATCATGCACTTGCTCTACTTCCGTTTCTTCCACAAGCTGATGCGTGACGCGGGCATGGTCAACTCCGATGAGCCGGCGAAGCAGTTGCTGTGCCAGGGCATGGTGCTGGCTGACGCCTTCTACTATGTAGGCGAAAACGGCGAGCGTAACTGGGTCTCCCCGGTTGACGCCATCGTTGAGCGCGACGAAAAAGGCCGCATCGTGAAAGCGAAAGACGCGGCGGGCCATGAACTGGTGTACACCGGCATGAGCAAGATGTCCAAGTCGAAAAACAACGGCATCGATCCGCAGGTGATGGTTGAGCGTTATGGCGCAGACACCGTGCGTCTGTTCATGATGTTTGCGTCCCCGGCGGATATGACCCTCGAGTGGCAGGAATCTGGCGTTGAAGGGGCTAACCGCTTCCTGAAACGCGTCTGGAAGCTGGTCTACGAGCACACCACCAAGGGGGACGTTGCGGCACTGAACGTGGCGGCGCTGAGTGAAGATCAGAAAGCGCTGCGTCGCGATATTCACAAAACTATCGCCAAAGTGACCGATGACATCGGCCGTCGTCAGACCTTCAACACCGCCATCGCGGCGATCATGGAGCTGATGAACAAGCTGGCGAAAGCGCCGCAGGAAGACGAACAGGATCGTGCCCTGATGCAGGAAGCGCTGCTGGCGGTGGTGCGTATGCTGAACCCGTTCACCCCGCACGCCAGCTTCACCCTGTGGCGCGAGCTGAACGGCGAAGGCGATATCGACAACGCGCCGTGGCCGGTGGCGGATGAAAGCGCGATGGTGGAAGACAGCACCCTCGTCGTCGTCCAGGTCAATGGCAAAGTTCGTGGTAAAATTACCGTTGCGGTAGATGCAACTGAAGAGCAGGTCCGCGAGCGTGCCGGCCAGGAACATCTGGTTGCGAAATATCTCGACGGTAAAACCGTGCGTAAAGTGATTTACGTTCCGGGTAAACTGCTCAATCTGGTCGTTGGCTAAGCGCGGGAGGAAGCGTGCGATATCTGGTAACAATGTTGTTATCCCTGGCGGTGCTTGTCACCGCCGGCTGTGGCTGGCATCTGCGTAGCACTACGAAGGTGCCCACCACCATGAAAACCATGATTCTTCAGTCGAGCGATCCGAACGGACCGTTAAGTCGCGCGGTACGTAATCAGCTGCGTCTTAATGGCGTGGACCTGATTGACGCCAGCACGCTGCGTAAAGATGTTCCTTCTCTGCGCCTCGATGGTTCGTCGATTCAGAAAGATACCGCCTCGGTGTTCCAGGATGGTCGTACCGCGGAGTATCAGATGGTCATGACCGTTCATGCCAGCGTCCTGATCCCGGGTCACGATATCTATCCGATTACCACTAAGGTCTATCGTTCGTTCTTCGATAACCCGCAGGCGGCGTTAGCGAAAGACGCCGAGCAGGATATGATTATCCAGGAAATGTACGACAAAGCAGCGGAACAGCTGATTCGTAAGCTGCCGAGCGTACAGGTTGCAGATGTTGAAGCAACCCAGCAGGAAGAGAAACCGGTCGCCAGCAGCACGGCACCGGCTTCCTCGGGTAACCGCGTCTCCACCACTCTGGGTCAATGATGATTCGGTTGTACCCGGAACAGCTCCGCGCGCAGCTCACTGAAGGGCTGCGCGCGGCCTATCTGCTGCTTGGCAACGATCCCCTGTTGTTGCAGGAAAGCCAGGACGCCATTCGTGAAGCCGCTGCCGCCCAGGGCTTTACCGAGCACCACACCTTCACCATCGATAACAGCACCGACTGGCAGGCGATTTTCGCGTTAAGCCAGGCGTTGAGTCTGTTCTCCAGCCGGCAAACGCTGTTGCTAATCCTGCCGGAAAACGGCCCTAACGCGGCGATCAACGAACAGCTGGCGACCCTGGTCAGCCTGTTGCACGACGATCTGCTGTTGCTGGTTCGCGGGAATAAGCTGACCAAAGCCCAGGAGAATGCCGCGTGGCTCACCGCCCTGGCGCAGCGGGCCGTCCAGGTCAGTTGCCAGACGCCGGAATACGCGCAGCTGCCGCGCTGGCTGGCCGCCCGGGCCAAACAGCACCGGCTGCAGCTCGACGACGCGGCCAGTCAGTTGCTGTGCTATTGTTACGAAGGCAACCTGCTGGCGTTGGCGCAGGCGCTGGAGCGTCTGGCGCTACTCTGGCCGGACGGCAAGCTGACCCTGCCTCGCGTTGAGCAAGCGGTAAACGATGCCGCCCACTTTACCCCTTACCATTGGGTCGATGCGCTGCTGGCAGGCAAAAGCAAGCGCGTGCTGCATGTCCTGCAACAGCTACGCCTTGAAGGCTGCGAGCCGGCGATCCTGCTGCGCACGCTACAGCGGGAGCTGCTGCTGCTGGTCACGCTCAAACGCCAGTCGACGCACACGCCACTGCGCTCGCTGTTTGATAAACATCGGGTCTGGCAAAACCGCCGTCAGCTGCTCAGCGATGCCCTCGCCCGACTGAGCGGGGAACAGCTGCGCCAGGCGGTGACCCTCCTGACCCGTGCAGAACTGACCTTTAAACAGGATTACGGGCACGACGTCTGGCCCGAACTGGAAAGTCTTTCGTTGTTGCTCTGCCACAAAGCCCTGGCGGACGTTTTTATTGATGGTTGATATGACTCAGTTGCAGGCAATCTATGGCGGCACCTTCGATCCGGTGCATTATGGTCACCTCAAGCCGGTCGAGATCCTGGCGAATCAGATTGGCCTGAGCAAGGTCATCATCATGCCTAACAACGTTCCGCCGCACCGTCCCCAGCCGGAAGCCACCAGCGCCCAGCGCGTGCATATGCTTAAGCTGGCGATCGCCGATAAGCCGCTGTTCACGCTCGACGAACGCGAGCTGCAGCGTGACACCCCCTCCTGGACGGCAGACACGCTGCAGGCGTGGCGTCAGGAGCAGGGGTCAGAAAAACCGCTGGCGTTTATCATCGGCCAGGATTCGCTGCTCACCTTCCCCACCTGGCATCGCTATGAAACCATCCTTGATAACGTTCATCTGATCGTCTGCCGCCGCCCGGGTTACCCGCTGACCATGGCGCACGACGCGGATCAGCAGTGGCTGGATCGCCACTTAACCCACGACGTAGAGCGTCTGCATAACCGCCCCGCCGGGGCCATCTACCTGGCTGAGACGCCATGGTTCGATATCTCAGCGACGATTATCCGCCAGCGCCTCGAGCGCGGGGAATCCTGCGCCGAGATGCTACCGGCCACCGTGCTGGACTACATCCGCGAGCAGGGACTCTATTGCTGACCCCGGACTGGGCCTGATGCTAAAAAAGCGCTATCGTAGCGCCACGTCTCCACCGCCTGTCTGAGCATCATCATGAAATTATGGTTAGTTCGCCACGGCGAAACCGAAGCCAACGTTGCCGGGTTATACAGCGGCCACGCCCCCACTCCTCTGACGCCGCGCGGCGTCGCCCAGGGGCGAGCGCTCGGCGAACGGCTGCGCGCGGTGCCTTTCGATAAAGTATTCTGTAGCGAGCTGGCGAGAACCGGGACAACGGCCGATCTGCTGCTTGGCGATCGCCATATCCCGCGTGAGTGCCATGCCGCGCTCAATGAAATGTTTTTCGGCGACTGGGAGATGCGTCATCATCGCGACCTTCAGCGAGAGGATGCGGAAAACTATGCCGCGTGGTGTGCTGACTGGCAGCACGTGGCCCCCACCAACGGCGAAAGCTTTCAGAATTTTGCCCGCCGCGTCAGCGAATTCACCACAACGCTGGCCGACTGCCGCCATCTTGACCACCTGCTGATTGTCGGCCATCAGGGCGTTCTGAGCCTGCTGACGGCCCTGCTGTTGCAGATGCCCCCGGCGGCGATGTGGCATTTCCCGATTGCCCATGGCGCCTGGAGCCTCCTCGATATGCGCGACGATTTCACCACCCTGCGCGTATTAAATAGCCAGGCCGTCTGGCAGCCGCAAGAAGAATTCCCGCCAGACCATTGACAGGCCAGAGCAGGCTGCTATTCTCCGCTGCCGGGCAGCATCCGCCACAGCATGTTTGCAGAAATTGTTTTACAAAAATGGCGATGCAATCCGCGGCGAGGGATGGGATGATACCCCGCCACGAACGCCTGCCGACAGACATTTCACCCGACTTTTTCATCAGTTCAGGTATACTGTCAGGCTCTTTATCATTATCAATCTTCATGCACCCAGGGGGAACACTTGCAGGGTAAAGCACTCCAGGATTTTGTTATCGACAAAATTGATGACCTGAAAGGTCAGGACATCGTCGCCATTGATGTACATGGCAAATCCAGCATCACCGATTGCATGATTATCTGCACCGGCACCTCCACCCGTCACGTGATGTCCATCGCCGACCACGTGGTTCAGGAATCCCGCGCCGCCGGCATGCTGCCGCTGGGCGTTGAAGGGGAAGCCGCCGCCGACTGGATCGTCGTCGACCTCGGCGACGTGATGGTTCACGTCATGCAGGAAGAGAGCCGTCGTCTGTACGAGCTGGAAAAACTCTGGAGTTAATGCGTGAAGTTGCAGCTGGTGGCCGTTGGCACCAAAATGCCGGACTGGGTACAGACCGGCTTTAGCGAGTATCTGCGCCGTTTTCCCAAAGATATGCCGTTTGAACTGGTGGAGATCCCCGCCGGTAAACGCGGCAAGAACGCCGATATCAAGCGCATCCTCGAAAAAGAGGGCGAGATGATGTTGGCCGCTGCCGGTAAGAACCGTATCGTGACCCTGGATATTCCGGGAAAACCATGGGATACGCCGCAGCTGGCGCGCGAACTGGAACGCTGGAAACAGGACGGGCGCGACGTCAGTTTGCTGGTAGGCGGCCCGGAAGGCCTCTCTCCAGCCTGTAAAGCAGCGGCGGAACAGAGTTGGTCGCTCTCCACCCTCACCTTACCTCACCCGCTGGTGCGCGTACTGGTGGCCGAGAGTCTGTATCGGGCGTGGAGCATTACCACCAACCACCCGTACCACCGTGAGTAATGATGATCAGGGTAGACTAAGCAGCGAATGAAATTACAGAATTCTTTCCGCGACTATACGGCTGAATCCTCGCTGTTCGTGCGCCGGGCGCTGGTCGCTTTTTTGGGGATTTTGCTGCTTACCGGCGTTCTGGTCGCCAACCTGTACAATGTGCAAATCGTTCGCTTCAATGACTATCAGACGCGTTCGAACGAAAACCGCATCAAGCTGGTGCCGATCCCGCCGAGCCGCGGCATTATTTACGATCGCAACGGCACCCCGCTGGCGCTTAACCGCACCATTTATCAGCTGGAGATGATGCCGGAGAAAGTCGATAACGTGCAGCAGACGCTGGATGCGCTGCGTGACGTCGTCGATTTAACGGACGACGATATCGCCGGCTTCAAAAAGGAGCGAGCCCGCTCCCATCGCTTTACCTCGATTCCGGTAAAGATCAACCTCAGTGAAGTGCAGGTTGCCCGCTTTGCCGTCAACCAGTACCGCTTTCCCGGTGTGGAAGTCAAAGGCTACAAGCGTCGCTACTACCCCTATAACTCCGCGCTGACGCACGTCATTGGCTACGTCTCAAAAATTAACGATAAAGACGTCGACCGCCTCGACAAAGAGGGCAAACTGGCTAACTACGCCTCGACCCACGACATCGGTAAGCTGGGTATTGAGCGTTATTATGAGGACGTCCTGCACGGTCAGACCGGCTACGAAGAGGTTGAAGTGAACAACCGCGGCCGCGTCATTCGTCAGCTGAAAGAGGTGCCGCCGCAGGCCGGACGCGATATCTACCTCACCCTCGATCTCAAGCTGCAGCAGTATATCGAAACCCTGCTGGCCGGTAGTCGTGCCGCCGTGGTGGTCACCGATCCACGTACCGGCGCCGTTCTGGCGCTGGTGTCTACGCCGAGCTACGACCCGAACCTGTTCGTCGATGGCATCTCCAGTAAAGATTACTCCGGCCTGCTCAACGATCCGAACACGCCGCTGGTCAACCGTGCGACGCAGGGGGTCTATCCGCCGGCGTCGACGGTAAAACCGTACGTCGCCGTCTCGGCGCTGAGCGCCGGGGTGATCACTCGCAATACCAGCCTGTTCGACCCTGGCTGGTGGCAACTGCCTGGCTCCGATAAACGCTATCGTGACTGGAAAAAATGGGGCCACGGCCACCTGAACGTCACCAAAGCGCTGGAGGAGTCTGCGGATACCTATTTCTACCAGGTCGCCTATGACATGGGCATCGATCGCCTCTCAGAGTGGATGAGCAAGTTTGGCTACGGCCACTACACCGGTATCGACCTTTCTGAAGAGCGCTCGGGCAACATGCCGACCCGCGAATGGAAGCTCAAGCGCTTCAAGAAACCCTGGTACCAGGGGGACACCATTCCGGTGGGCATCGGTCAGGGGTACTGGACTGCCACTCCCATCCAGATGAACAAAGCGCTGATGATCCTGATTAACGACGGGGTGGTGAAAGTACCGCATCTGCTGCAAAGCACCGTGGAAGACGGCAAGCCCGTTCCGTGGGTCCAGCCGCATGAGCCGCCGGTGGGCGACATCCATTCCGGCTACTGGGAAATCGCCAAAGACGGCATGTTCGGCGTGGCCAACCGCGGCAACGGCACCGCGCACAAATACTTCGCCAGCGCGCCGTATAAGATCGCGGCCAAGTCCGGTACCGCCCAGGTATTCGGTCTGAAAGCTAACGAAACCTATAACGCGCACCGCATCTCTGAACGTCTGCGTGACCACAAACTGATGACGGCGTTTGCGCCTTATAACAACCCTCAGGTTGCCGTGGCGATGATCCTGGAAAACGGCGGCGCCGGCCCGGCGGTCGGCACCATTATGCGCCAAATCCTCGATCACATTATGCTGGGCGATAACAACACCACGCTGCCAAGCGAAAACCCGGCGGTCACCGCAGGGGAGGATCAATAATGACGGATAATCCGAACAAAAAATCGCTGTGGGATAAAATCCATCTTGACCCCACCATGCTGCTGATCCTGCTGGCGCTGCTGACCTATAGCGCGCTGGTTATCTGGAGCGCCAGCGGTCAGGACGTCGGCATGATGGAGCGTAAAATCGGCCAGATCGCCATGGGCGTGGTGATCATGATCGTCATGGCGCAGATCCCGCCGCGGGTCTATGAAGGCTGGGCGCCCTATCTCTATATTTTCTGTATTATTCTGCTGGTGGCCGTTGATGCTTTCGGCGCCATCTCCAAAGGGGCGCAGCGCTGGCTGGATCTCGGTATCGTTCGCTTTCAGCCGTCGGAGATAGCAAAAATCGCCGTGCCGCTGATGGTCGCGCGCTTTATTAACCGCGACGTCTGTCCGCCCTCGCTGAAGAACACCGCGATTGCGCTGGTGCTGATCTTCCTGCCGACCCTGCTGGTGGCAGCGCAGCCCGACCTCGGCACCTCGATTCTGATCGCTCTCTCCGGGCTGTTTGTGCTGTTCCTTTCCGGCCTGAGCTGGCGTCTTATCGGGATCGCCGTGGTGCTGGTCGCCGCCTTTATTCCGATCCTGTGGTTCTTCCTGATGCATGACTATCAGCGCCAGCGCGTGATGATGCTCCTCGATCCGGAAACCGACCCGCTGGGCGCCGGCTATCACATTATTCAGTCTAAAATTGCCATTGGCTCCGGCGGTCTGCGCGGCAAAGGCTGGCTGCACGGCACGCAGTCGCAGCTGGAGTTCCTGCCGGAACGCCACACCGACTTTATCTTCGCCGTACTGGCCGAAGAACTGGGGCTGATTGGCGTGCTGATCCTGCTGGCGTTGTATATCCTGCTGATCATGCGCGGACTGTGGATTGCCGCCCAGGCACAAACCACCTTTGGCCGGGTCATGGCCGGTGGTTTAATGTTGATTTTATTCGTTTATGTCTTCGTAAATATTGGTATGGTGAGTGGTATTTTACCGGTGGTGGGCGTACCGTTGCCGCTGGTGAGCTACGGGGGCTCCGCCCTGATCGTATTGATGGCCGGGTTTGGTATCGTGATGTCGATCCATACCCACAGAAAAATGTTGTCGAAAAGCGTTTAAAGGGGTTTGCAATGCGTAAGCAATGGCTGGGGATCTGCATAGCAGCGGGGCTGCTGGCGGCATGTTCGAGTGATGACGTGCAACAAAAAACGGTCAGTACTCCACAGCCGGCCGTCTGTAATGGCCCGACGGTTGAGATCAGTGGTGCCGATCCGCAGTATGAAACGCCGAACGCCACGGCGAATCAGGATTATGAGCGCGACGGCAAAAGTTACAAAGTCGTTCAGGATCCGGCAAACTTTACTCAGACCGGTTTTGCGGCGATCTATGACGCTGAGCCCAACAGTAACCTGACTGCCAGCGGCGAAGCCTTCGATCCGACGCAACTGACCGCAGCGCACCCCACACTGCCAATCCCGAGCTATGCGCGGATCACCAACCTAGCTAACGGGCGCATGATCGTCGTACGGATTAACGATCGCGGCCCGTATGGTAACGATCGCGTCATCTCGCTCTCCCGTGCGTCCGCTGACCGTCTGAACACCTCGAACAACACCAAGGTGCGTATCGACCCCATCATCGTTGCGCCTGACGGTTCGCTTTCCGGTCCGGGAATGGCCTGCACCACCGTCGCCAAACAAACGTACGCCCTGCCCGCTCGACCGAATCTGGACGGCGGTGACGCCACAGGCATGAGCCAGCCTGCGCCTGCCGACGTTCGCCCGATCAGCAACAACACCCTGAAGCCGGAAGACAGTGTCGGCGCACCGGTGAACAGCGGCGGTTTCCTCGGCGCCCCGACGCCGCTGAACAGCGGCGTGCTGGAAAGTAGCGAGCCGGCAGCCACGACCGCTGCCACTGCGGCCCCTGCTGCTGCCGTCGCGACGCAAACGGCTCCCGTCACCGCGCCAGGCTCCATCCAGGGTAGCGTAGCGGCTACAGCGGCCACTGCCGCGACCGCCGGCGCCGCCTCCTCTACCGCCACCTCCAGCGCCAGCGGTAATTTTGTCGTCCAGGTTGGCGCGGTAAGCGACCAGGCGCGGGCGAAGCAGTATCAACAGCGCCTGAGCCAGCAGTTCTCCGTACCAGGCCGGGTCATGCAGAATGGCGCGGTATGGCGTATTCAACTGGGCCCGTTTGCTGACAAGGCGCAGGCCAGCGCGGTTCAGCAGCGCCTGCAAAGCGAAGCGCAGCTGCAGTCCTTTATTACTCACGCCAACTAAACGCCGCGGGCGGCCCGCTCAAGATGCGCATGTAAAAGTCATTAACAAACTCATGCGCAATGTCGGATGCTGGCCCGCAGAGCATTTGCTATAGTAAGGCACTTTTTTTAACTCCATCACGGATGCCGTTGTTCTGACCATGAAGACCTCTTTCACCGCTCGTTTACTCATCACGGCGCTCTCCGTTGCAGCGCTCTCCTCCGCTGCCCGCGCCGATGACCTGAATATCAAAACGATGATCCCAGGCGCCCCGCAGATTGACGCCGAATCCTGGGTGCTAATTGATTATAACTCCGGCAAAGTGCTGGCGGAAAATAACGCCGACTCCCGTCGCGACCCGGCCAGTCTGACTAAAATGATGACCAGCTATGTTATCGGTCAGGCGATGAAAGCGGGTAAATTCAAAGAGTCCGATCTGGTCACTGTCGGCAACGATGCCTGGGCCACCGGCAACCCGGTTTTCAAAGGCTCTTCCCTGATGTTCCTCAAGCCAGGAATGCAGGTTCCGGTTTCGCAGCTGATCCGTGGTATCAACCTGCAGTCGGGTAACGATGCCTGCGTGGCCATGGCCGACTTTGTTGCCGGTAGCCAGGACGCCTTCGTCAGCCTGATGAACAACTATGTTAACGCCCTGGGCCTGAAAAACACCCATTTCCAGACCGTTCACGGTCTTGATGCCGACGGGCAGTACAGCTCCGCGCGCGACATGGCGCTGATTGGCCAGGCGCTGATCCGCGATGTGCCGAACGAGTACTCCATCTATCGTGAGAAAGAGTTTACCTTCAACGGTATCCGCCAGCTGAACCGTAACGGCCTGCTGTGGGATAACAGCCTGAACGTCGATGGCATCAAAACCGGTCATACCGACAAGGCGGGCTATAACCTCGTCGCCTCTGCCACCGAAGGCCAGATGCGTCTTATCTCGGCGGTCATGGGCGGGCGTACTTTCAAAGGTCGTGAGTCGGAAAGTAAAAAACTGCTGACCTGGGGTTTCCGCTTCTTCGAAACCGTCAACCCGATTAAAGCCGGCAAAGAGTTTGCGTCCGAACCGGCCTGGTTCGGCGACAGCGATCGCGCCTCGCTGGGGGTGGATAAAGATGTCTACCTGACCATCCCGCGTGGCCGGATGAAAGATCTGAAAGCCAGCTATGTGCTGAATAACACTGAACTGCACGCCCCGCTGCAGAAAAATCAGGTGGTCGGCACCATCAACTTCCAGCTGGATGGCAAAACCATCGATCAGCGCCCGCTGGTGGTGCTGCAGGAAATTCCGGAAGGGAATTTCTTTGGCAAAATTATTGATTACATTAAGTTAATGTTCCACCACTGGTTTGGTTAAAAATCGAACACTTGAAAGTGTGATTTCCATCCCCATATACTATTTATCCAAGTAACCTGATAACTCCCGCCCTTGGTGGGAGTTATTATTTTGTCGTAACACCGGAGCTGACATGAAAACCAAACTTAACGAACTGCTGGAATTCCCTACACCCTTTACTTACAAAGTAATGGGGCAGGCATTGCCGGAGCTGGTTGATCAGGTGGTGGAAGTGGTACAGCGCCATGCGCCTGGTGATTACTCGCCGTCAGTAAAACCGAGCAGCAAAGGTAACTACCACTCGGTCTCCATCACCATCAACGCCACCCACATTGAGCAAGTGGAAACGCTGTACGAAGAGTTAGGCAATATCGATATCGTACGGATGGTGCTGTAACCTTTTCCCCGACCCGGCCGCCGTGCCGGGTCCTTTCATCCCCTTCTGCCCTGCTGTGATATACTCCCCGCCCTGAGTCCTCTCTTCCCGGCGGAGATGTTGTTTTGCAGCACAATAAAATTCTTATCCGGCAGCTTGGCCTGCAACCTTACGAACCCATCTCGCAGGCGATGCATGAATTCACCGACGCCCGCGATGAAAACACCCTCGACGAGATCTGGCTGGTGGAACATCACCCGGTCTTCACTCAGGGCCAGGCAGGCAAAGCGGAACACGTGCTGGTGCCCGGCGATATTCCGGTGATCCAGAGCGATCGCGGCGGCCAGGTGACCTATCACGGTCCAGGACAGCAGGTAATGTATGTTCTGTTGAACCTTAAACGCCGCAAGCTGGGTGTGCGCGAGCTGGTGACGCTGCTGGAGCAAACGGTCGTTAATACCCTGGCCGAGTATGGCATCGAATCGCATCCCCGCGCCGACGCCCCAGGCGTCTACGTCGGCGATCGCAAAATCTGCTCACTGGGACTGCGGATCCGCAAAGGGTGTTCTTTCCACGGCCTGGCGCTCAATATCGCGATGGATCTCGCGCCGTTTCTGCGCATCAATCCCTGCGGCTATGCCGGCATGGAGATGACGCAAATGCGCCAGTGGCAGCCAGAGGTGACTCCAGAGACGGTCGCCCCGCGGCTGGTCGCCAATCTGCTGGCGCTGCTGGACCATCCCCCGCACGAATATCTCCCCCAGCAGTAAACGGCAGATCAGCGCCCCGCTGGCGGCGGGGCGCTAAACGATTAACACATTATTTTTGCAATCAATTGTCACGTACGGGATGCGGTGGGCCGCTATACTTGCCCTATCATTCCCAACCGGACTCATCGTGTGCCAGAGAATACGTCTCCGTCAGAATCCCCTGAACGACAGGATGAACGTTATGACCGCCAGATGTTTCGCATCCTGCGCAATATTGACCTCAACCTGTTAACTATTTTCGAAGCCGTTTACGTCCATAAAGGCATCGTCAACGCCGCTAAGATACTGAATATCACGCCGTCGGCTATTAGCCAGTCGATTAACAAACTGCGGGCGCTTTTTCCTGACCCGCTGTTTATCCGCAAGGGGCAAGGCGTGATGCCCACCGCGTATGCCACCCATCTTCATCAGTACATCAGCCGGGGTATGGAGGCTTTCCTCAGTGCACTGGATATCGCCGGTAGCCCCCACCAGCAGCGGGTGATCACTATCGCCACCACGCCAGGGATGGGGGCGCTGCTGATGCCCATCGTGGCCAGCGCGCTGAAACCGGCCTTTCCGCAGATCCTGTTGCACAACATCGCCATCACCGACGCCGCGCGACAACTCGACCAGCGCCAGGTGGATCTGTTAATTGACACTCATCTGCACAGCGGCCAGGCGATAAGCCATCACGTGCTGTACCAGGATCGGGTGCGGATGTACTGCCGTGCTGAACACCCCGCGCTGCACGGCCCGCAGGATGAAACTCACCTCGCTCAGTATGAGTTTGCGCTGCTGCTGCCGGAAGGCCAGCGCTACCCTACCCTTCACCGTCGACTGCAGGAAGAGATGGGCGAACGACGCTGCGGATTCAGCACCTTTAACCTGCTGACCCAGGCAGCCATGATCGCCGAGAGCGACATGCTGGGGCTAACCACCGAGCGCCTGTTCGCCATGGTATCCCGGCTCTGGCCGCTGCAACCCCTTGATTTCAATCCCCTGCAGGACGAAAAAATTAATGTCGCACTGCACTACAATAAACAAAGTGGGAAGGAGCCGTTGCTGAAAGAGATTATCGAGACGGTAATCCAGGCGTTTAAGGCGTAGCGCACGGAAAGGAAAAGGATAAAACAACAACTATTTTACAATTTGCGAGGCAGGCAGGCTGCTTTCTGCCCCTTTTCAATGGTATACTGCCTGCTCTTGATTCAAAAATAGTTGATAATTGCAACATTTCATTGAATTAATTCGCTTTCCTTCGTGACTCGCAACTGGAACACGCACGCTATGAGTAAACCCATTGTGATGGAACGCGGTGTTAAGTACCGCGACGCCGATAAAATGGCCCTTATCCCGGTGAAAAACGTGGCAACTGAGCGTGAAGCTCTGCTCAGAAAACCGGAATGGATGAAAATCAAACTTCCGGCAGATTCGTCCCGTATCCAGGGTATCAAAGCAGCGATGCGTAAGAACGGCCTGCACTCTGTGTGTGAAGAGGCCTCCTGCCCGAACCTTGCAGAATGCTTCAACCACGGTACCGCGACCTTTATGATCCTCGGCGCGATCTGTACCCGTCGCTGCCCGTTCTGCGATGTTGCGCATGGACGTCCGGTCACCCCAGATGCGAACGAGCCACAGAAGCTGGCGCAAACCATCGCCGATATGGGTCTGCGCTATGTCGTGGTCACCTCAGTGGACCGTGACGACCTGCGCGATGGCGGAGCGCAACATTTTGCCGACTGCATTAGCGCCATTCGCGAGAAAAACCCGTCAATTAAGATCGAAACGCTGGTGCCGGATTTCCGCGGCCGTATGGATCGCGCGCTCGAAATCCTGACGGTGACCCCGCCGGACGTCTTTAACCACAACCTCGAAAACGTACCACGTCTTTATCGTCAGGTGCGTCCGGGCGCGGATTACAACTGGTCGCTGAAGCTGCTGGAGCGTTTTAAAGAAGCGCACCCGGAGCTCCCGACGAAATCCGGCCTGATGGTCGGTCTGGGTGAGACCAACGCCGAGATCATTGAAGTAATGCGCGACCTGCGTCGCCACGGCGTCACCATGCTGACGTTAGGCCAGTATCTGCAGCCGAGCCGTCACCACCTGCCAGTACAGCGCTACGTCAGCCCGGAAGAGTTCGAAGAGATGAAAGCGGAAGCAATGGCTATGGGCTTCACCCACGCCGCCTGCGGTCCCTTCGTTCGCTCTTCCTACCATGCCGACCTGCAGGCTAAAGGGATGGAAGTGAAGTAACTGCCGCTTCTGCCGCTGCGCGATTTTTCGCCGCAGCGGCCCCTCTCCGCTTCCTCTGCTTCGCGTTTTCGTAACAGTTCGTTGCATCTTTTCTGCACGGCATCGCCAAAAACGACAAAGGCCGCAACGATATTCGTCGCGGCCTCTTCGCCGTTCCGCCAGCATCCCTCCGGAGGGATGCATCGGGTCAATTACTCTTTATGAGAGATCTTCTGCGCCGGCGCTTCTTCTTCCACGGTGGCTTTCTTCGCGCTATCGTCATCCTCGTTCATGGCCTTTTTAAAGCCCTTGATAGCCGAACCCAGGTCGCCGCCCAGCGTACGTAATTTCTTGGTACCAAACACTAAGATAATCAGTGCTGCGACTACCAGCAGTTTGGTAATACTAATCTCACCCATAGCTAACCTTCTTCTCTATACAAGCTGCGAATACGCCATCATACACGCATTTATCCGTCATATTGTAATCCACCTGTGCGTGGGCTGCGTGATTCGGCCCAGAGCCTTCTCCTCAAGGAGTTAGTGCAGAGGTGTCCATCCTGACGTGCACAGCGAATTATTCGGATAAACAATACGGGTATTTGACGCGCGGACACAATAGCAATCTGTAACAAGGTGAATCAAGCCCTGTTTAAAAAAACATCACAATAATTGCGGTGGCGCAAATCGTCGGTTCTGCAGCACCGGCAAACGCTCGCGAACCCGGGCAAGGTATTCCGCGGAGACATCGGCAAAGATCACCTGCGGCTCACTCCCTGCCCCCGCCAGCGTCGTTCCCAGCGGATCAATAATGCGGCTCTGACCGATATTCCGCGTCCCGCACTCGCCTGCCGCCACGATATAGCAGGTGGTATCAAGGGCGCGCGCCGCCAGCAGCGTCGCCCAGTGGTGCTCTTTCTGCGGCCCCCTCACCCATGCGGTGGGCAGTACCAGCAGCTCCGCCCCGTTCAGCGCCAGCGATAGCGCCAGTTCCGGAAAGCGCAGATCGTAGCAGGTCATCAGGCCAACGCGTAATCCCGCCACCTCAATCACCGGCGGGATCTGCTGGCCAGGATCCACCCGCCGCGACTCCTGCATTGCGAAGGCATCATATAAATGGAGCTTGTGATAATGAGCTATCACTTCGCCACCCCGCAATACCACCAGCGTATTGGTCGCTCTGCCCTCTCCTGACGGCACGTGCAGTGTCAGGACCGTGGTCAAACGGTTACGCCCGCTCTCAGCCAGCAGCAGTTGCAAAAATTCCCCATCCAGCGACTGAGCCGATTTCACTGACATGTCCGGGTCGTTGTCATCCCGCGCCAGCAACGCCTCCGGCAGCACCAGCAGCGCCGCCCCTTCACGCGCAGCCTGTTGCATCATCGCCACACAGGTCTGCGCATTCGTCCGCCATACTGGCGTGACGGCAAATTGTCCTGCCGCTACCCGCATGTTTTTCTCCGTCAGGTTATGAATAGCCAACCGCGCCCGTCGCGCGCTACACTTGAGGCTCTCTTATATCAAATAGCAGGAAACAACCGTGTTTCAACTTCTTTGCGCCGTTTTTATCGGCGGTGGCACCGGCAGCGTATTGCGCTGGTGGCTCGGCATGAAGCTCAATCCTGTGCATCATGCTATCCCGATTGGGACGCTGACGGCCAACCTGGTAGGTGCCTTTGTGATTGGCGCCGGGCTGGCGTGGTTTAATCGTCTAACCGATATTGACCCGATGTGGAAGTTGCTGATTACCACCGGATTCTGCGGTGGGCTGACGACCTTCTCCACTTTCTCTGCGGAAGTGGTCTTTCTCCTGCAACAGGGACGGGTGAGCTGGGCACTCCTCAACGTGCTGGTAAATTTGCTGGGGTCGTTTGCTATGACAGCGGCCGCCTTCTGGCTTTTCTCGCAGGCTGCCAGCCGTTAAGACCCTGAAAACAGGCAAAAAAAAACCCGCTTAAAGCGGGTTTTTATATTCTACTGACGTGTTGGTTAGATAGCCATTACGTTTGCAGCAGAAGGGCCTTTGGCACCGTTAGTGATTTCGAACTCTACGCGCTGACCTTCAGCCAGAGTTTTGAAACCGTTGGACTGGATTGCAGAGAA
The DNA here is from genome assembly GCF_002806655.1 of Klebsiella sp. K-Nf6. Taxonomy (NCBI): domain Bacteria; kingdom Pseudomonadati; phylum Pseudomonadota; class Gammaproteobacteria; order Enterobacterales; family Enterobacteriaceae; genus Klebsiella; species Klebsiella sp. K-Nf6. The sequence continues at coordinate 96,273 of NZ_PIBN01000009.1, forward strand.
GTGTACGAATACATCTTTGCTGCCATCTTCCGGAGTAATGAAACCGAATCCTTTGGACTCATTAAACCACTTAACGTTACCTTTAATCTTAGACATCAAAATTACCTTTATATGAAAAATCGACACTAATGCTGTGTCGGGTATCAGTACACCAATTGTGGTACCTTTTGTCCAGTGCAACTTTGCTAAAAAGTGATAAAAGTCGCTATCTTTTTTAGTGGGTAACGCTTTAGTCCTTGTTTTTCCACAAGACGCACCGCTTATCTCATTTATTGCTAAGACTTAGCGAATTAAAACTGTATACGAGCCCAGGCGAAGTAAACGTTACCGTTATTGTAAGTGCCTGGAATATAGGTCATCTGAAAGGTTGCTGGACCGTAACCTATTGATGCTAATGGCAAGATCACCGGGATAGGAATGTAGTTCCAGTTATCGCGCGCCGTTACCCCGAGGGTATAGCCGAGGCCAAGGTGGAAGTTCTGGTCGGTCAGCGGGCGCCAGGTTTTCTCCCAGCCGTAGCCGCCGATAGGCTCCCATTTATTGAAAGAATCTTTAAACGCCATCAGGTACAGGCCGTGCCAGTTTCCTTTGTCATCCCAGCGGGAGACGCCAAAACCCGCCCCCCAGGGGCGTTCGTTATACTTATCCGTCTTTTCCTTATCATAGGCAAACCGCGCGTGCCAGGTAATGGCTGGAACGTACAAGTCATAGTGCTCCGGCTCATTCCAGGTCTGCGCCACGTTATTACTTAAGGTATGGTAACCTTCGCTGAGGGTCGATGAAAACGACGCGCTGGCGTTTACGGATACCAACAACCATCCAAAAAAACCAAGAGAAAACAGTGAAAAACGACGTAACATCAACACTTTTCCATTACCACTTTCATTTAAAAGCCGCCTAAAATAGCAAAGATAGCCTCAATACAGGTTGAACGAAATAAGGCAAACTCCTGATTTTCGCCCGGTGACCATCAGAACCTTTTAACTATCCATCTGGTGATTATATCCAGGCGAGACGGGTGACGCGTAGTTCTTATCGCTTTATTGATTTGCATCAGCGAGTTTTGTCCGTTTTTTCGGCACATTCGCACATTAAAATTTGGTGTGACGCTTTTTATCTACATATTCTTTGGGCTTAGGGGTAATAAATGCTGACGTTTGTTGAGATCCTGATCGGGATTGTGGTCATTGTGGGCGTCGCCCGCTATATCATTAAGGGCTACTCGGCCACCGGGGTGCTGTTCGTCGGGGGCTTAATCTTATTGATCGTCAGCGCCCTGCTGGGGCATAAAGTCTTGCCGGGAAACACCGACAGCACCGGCTATTCCGCTACCGATATTATTGAATACATTAAGATTCTACTCATGAGCCGCGGTGGCGATCTGGGTATGATGATTATGATGCTGTGCGGCTTCGCCACCTATATGACCCATATTGGCGCCAATGACATGGTGGTGAAATTAGCGTCAAAGCCGCTGCGCTATATTAATTCGCCCTATCTGCTGATGATTGCCGCCTACTTTGTCGCCTGCCTGATGTCGCTGGCGGTCTCCTCGGCGACCGGCCTTGGCGTGCTGCTGATGGCGACGCTGTTCCCGGTGATGGTGAACGTCGGTATCAGCCGCGGCGCGGCTGCCGCCATCTGCGCTTCACCAGCGGCCATTATCCTCTCGCCCACCTCTGGCGATGTCGTGCTGGCGGCGAAAGCCGCTGAAATGCCGCTGATCGACTTTGCCTTCAAGACCACGCTGCCTATTTCCATCGCGGCCATTATTTGCATGGCGATTGCCCACTTCTTCTGGCAGCGTTATCTGGATAAAAAAGAGAACATTTCCCACGAAATGCTGGATGTCAACGACATCACCACCACCGCCCCGGCGCTGTACGCCATTCTGCCGTTTACCCCGATCATCGGCGTACTGATCTTTGATGGTAAATGGGGACCGGAACTGCACATTATCACTATCCTCGTTGGCTGCATGCTGCTGGCGGCGATCCTTGAGTTCCTGCGCGGGTTTAACACCAAAAATGTCTTCAGCGGGCTGGAAGTTGCCTACCGCGGCATGGCCGACGCCTTCGCCGGCGTGGTAATGCTGCTGGTCGCTGCCGGCGTCTTTGCCCAGGGGTTAAGCACTATCGGCTTTATCAACGGGCTGATCTCCATCGCCACGTCGTTCGGCTCGGCCAGTATTATTCTGATGCTGGTGCTGGTGATCCTGACCATGCTGGCGGCGATGACTACCGGCTCCGGTAATGCCCCGTTCTATGCCTTTGTTGAGATGATCCCCAAGCTGGCGCACTCTTCCGGCATCAATCCGGCTTACCTGTCGATTCCGATGCTGCAGGCCTCTAACCTCGGCCGCACGATATCGCCGGTCTCCGGGGTAGTGGTTGCCGTCGCCGGGATGGCGAAAATTTCGCCGTTCGAAGTAGTTAAACGCACCTCCGTGCCGGTGATGGTTGGCCTGCTGGTGGTGATTATCGCTACCGAGATCCTCGTACCCGGCAGCGCAATCCACTAATGGTCTAACCACGCGAAAAGGCGCCAGCAGGCGCCTTTTTTATGCTTTAATAACTCCCCGTTATCTTTTGTCATCCACAATCAGGAATAAACATGTTCAGGAAGGATTTCGCCGCGATAGCCCTTGTGCTCACCGCCACTCAGGCCGGCGCTGAACCGCTCACCGCGACGCGATACGCTGATTTTGACCGCTACGTCCTTGCCCTCTCCTGGCAAACCGGATTCTGTCAGAGCATGCTTGACCGCAACCGTAGCGAACCGGAAGAGTGCCGCCTGCAACAGGACACGGCGAACAAAGCCGATTTTCTGACCGTGCACGGCCTGTGGCCCGGACTGCCAAAATCGATTGCCGCACGCGGGGTGGATGAACGACGCTGGATGCGCTACGGCTGCGCCACGCGCCCGGTGCCCGACATGCCGGAAGTGAAAGCGAACCGCAAATGCCAGGCGGCGGAAACCGGCCTGTCGCTGGAGATGGCCAATAAGCTCAATAACGTGATGCCGGGTTCGGGCGGCACCTCCTGCCTGGAGCGCTACGAATACGCCAAACATGGCGTCTGCTTCGGCTTTGATCCCGATAGCTATTTTGGCACCATGGTGCGCCTGAATGGGGAAATTAAGCATAGCCCGGTAGGCGATTTCCTCGCGAAGCATTATGGTCAAACCGTCAGCCGCGCCGACTTCGATGCCGCGGTGGCCCGCGCCTGGGGTCCACAAAGCGTGAAGGCGTTTAAATTAACCTGTAACGGTAATCCGGCCTATCTGACTGAGATGCAAATCTCCCTCAACGCCGCCACGATTAACGCCCCGCTGACCACTTCCGCCTTTCTGCCACAGCCTCACCCGGGCAACTGTGGAACCCAGTTTATCCTGGATAAGGTTGGTGAGTAGCGCAAAGCGACGTGCTGAGCAGAAAACGCCGCCCTCCGGGTGGCGTTGCACGCTGAATGTGCGTTTCATCACTTCAAACCGCCGGCAACTCTCAGTATGATGGTAAAACCTTAACCCTTGCCCTTTTCGGCGAGGGTTTTCTTTTACGGACAGGTTCCTGGATAACATGGAGTATGCAATGACCAGACCCGCAATCATCATTAACGAACTGGATGCCGAACGTATCGACAGGCTGCTGGAGCAGCCGGCTTTCGCCAACTTACCGGTTGCCGATGCCCTGAATGACGAGCTCGACCGCGCGCAAATGCTGGCGCCGGAAGCGATGCCGTATGACGTCGTCACCATGAACAGTAAGGTAAAATTCCGCGATTTAACCAGCGGCGAAGAGCGCGTGCGGACGCTGGTGTTTCCGTCACAGGTGACTGACAGCGCCAGCCAGCTCTCCGTCCTCGCGCCGGTGGGCGCCGCGCTGCTGGGTCTGAAAGTCGGCAGCACCATTCACTGGGAGCTGCCGGGCGGTGCATCGACACACCTGGAAGTGCTGGAGCTATTGTACCAGCCGGAAGCCGCTGGCGAATTCCACCGCTAATCCCTGCTGCCTGAGGCGTTTCGCGCTTTATTCAGAGGATGTCCATACATCCTCTTTCTGCTGTTTCTTCCCCCGCTAACCTTTTTTTACGCTTTGCACCTGCCTGACTGACAGTTTTGCGACCTGAATGACACTATATCCGCATATAATATGTTGATATAGACGCAAACGAACAAGGAGGAATGCATATGTATAAGACTATCATTATGCCCGTTGATGTCTTTGAGATGGCGCTGAGCGATAAGGCCGTCCGGCATGCGGAGTTTCTGGCCCAGCAGGACGGGGTGATCCATCTGCTCCACGTATTACCCGGTTCTGCGAGCTTCACCATGAGCCGCTTTACCGCCGATCTGCGGCGGTTTGAAGAACACCTGCAGCATGAAGCGGAAACCCGTCTTCAGACGATGGTCAGCCATTTCAGCATTGACCCATCGCGTATCAAGCTGCATGTCCGTTTCGGCAGCGTGCGCGATATGGTCAACGAGCTGGCCAACGAAATTAACGCCGATGTCGTGGTAATTGGCTCGCGCAACCCGTCCATCAGTACCCACCTGCTCGGATCCAATGCCTCAAGCGTGATCCGCCATGCCCATATCCCGGTGATGGTCGTCAGGTAAGCGTGACGAAATAAAGGATAAAAAAAGAGGCTACCCCAGGGTAGCCTCTTTGTTATGCAGGTTTATTGTCTGACTTGTTATGCGGTTTTCGTGCGGATCAGGTAGTCGAAGGCACTCAGCGACGCTTTTGCCCCTTCCCCTGCCGCGATAATAATCTGCTTGTACGGCACGGTGGTGCAGTCGCCAGCGGCGAACACGCCTTTGACGTTGGTTTCGCACTTCGCGTCGATGATGATCTCACCCATGCGGTTACGCTCAACGGCGCCTTCCAGCCAGGTGGTGTTAGGCAGCAGGCCAATCTGGACGAAGATCCCCGCCAGCGCGACATGATGCTCATCACCGCTTACCCGATCACGATACTGCAGGCCGGTGACTTTGCTGCCATCGCCTTTCACTTCCGTGGTCTGCGCATTAAGAATGATGTCGACATTCTTCAGGCTGCGGACTTTGTCCTGCAACACCTGGTCGGCTTTCATCTCTGGAGCAAACTCCAGCAGGGTCACGTGCTCTACGACGCCCGCCAGGTCGATAGCGGCTTCTACCCCGGAGTTCCCGCCGCCAATTACCGCTACGCGTTTGCCCTTAAACAGCGGACCGTCGCAGTGCGGGCAGTAGGTCACGCCTTTGGTGCGATACTGATCTTCGCCCGGTACGTTCATATTGCGCCATTTCGCCCCGGTGGCGATGATCACGCTGCGCGCCTTCAGCACCGCGCCAGAGGCGGTTTCAATCTGATGCAGGCCGCCCTCTGTCGCCGCTGGGGTCAGTTTGGTCGCGCTCTGGGAGTCGATCACATCGACGTCATAGTCGCTGACGTGCGCTTTCAGCGCGCCGGCCAGTTTCTGGCCTTCGGTTTTCGGCACCGAAATATAGTTTTCGATATCCACGGTATCCAGCACCTGGCCGCCGAAGCGTTCGCCCATCAGGCCGGTACGAATACCTTTACGCGCAGAGTAGACCGCCGCTGCCGCGCCGGACGGGCCGGAGCCGACGATCAGCACATCGTAAGCGTCACGTTGGTTCAGCTCTTCTGCTGCGCGTTTTTCCGCACCGGTATCCACTTTGGCGACAATTTCCGTCAGCGTCATCCGACCCTGACCAAACTCTTGACCATTCAGATACACCGCGGGAACGCCCATGACGTTACGATCGGTAATTTCATTCTGGAAGGTCCCGCCGTCAATCGCCGTGTGCTTGATGCGCGGGTTGAGCACCGACATCAGGTTCAGGGCCTGCACCACATCCGGGCAGTTATGACAGGAGAGCGAATAGTAAGTTTCGAACTCGAAATCGCCATCGATATCACGGATCTGCTCCAGCAGCGACTGGGCCTCTTTCGACGGATGACCGCCGGTCCACAACAGCGCCAGCACCAGCGAGGTAAATTCGTGGCCCAGCGGGGAGCCCGCAAAGCGTGGACCCTGGTCGGAACCTGGGTTCGTAATCAGGAATGATGGCTTACGTACCGCGAGCGTGTTGTCTTCTTTAAAGGTGACTTTGTCTGACAGTTCAGCGATTTCAGCCAACAGTTCCTTGATCTCTGCCGATTTAGCGCTGTCATCCAGCGTGGCAATCAGCTCAACAGGCTTGGTCAGCTTCTCAAGGTAGGCCTTGAGCTGGGTTTTCATGTTGGTGTCGAGCATTGTTATCTCCTGGGCTTAAAACATCATCATGCAAGCGGCCTTGTCCAGGCGGCCTGAATGCGCTTGCATCATGGTGTTGGAATAAAATGGGCGCGAAAGCGCCCATTGATTGCCGGGTGGCACGCCGTTTACCCGGCCTACGATCTTGTAGGCCCGTGCAAGCGTAGCGCCGCCGGGCACAAACAGACTTAAATCTTACCGACCAGGTCCAGAGACGGAGCCAGTGTCGCTTCGCCTTCTTTCCATTTAGCCGGGCAGACTTCGCCTGGGTGAGAAGCAACGTACTGCGCCGCTTTGATTTTACGCAGCAGGTCAGACGCATCACGGCCGATACCTTCAGCGGTAACTTCGATCGCCTGGATGATACCCTGCGGGTCAACCACGAAGGTGGCACGGTCAGCCAGACCTTCATCTTCACGCATGTTGTCGAAGTTACGGGTCAGGGCGCCAGTCGGGTCACCGATCATCGCGTATTTGATTTTCGCGATGGTTTCAGAGCTGCTGTGCCACGCTTTGTGGGTGAAGTGGGTATCGGTAGACACAGAGTAAACGTCTACGCCCAGCTTCTGCAGTTCTTCGTAATGGTCAGCCACGTCGCCCAGTTCGGTCGGGCAGACGAAAGTGAAGTCAGCCGGATAGAAGAAGAAGACGCTCCAGCGGCCTTCGGTGTCTTTCTCGGTGACTTCGATGAATTCACCATTTTTGAATGCCTGGTTTTTGAACGGTTTGATTTTAGTGTTAATTAAGGACATCTATACTTCCTCCGTGTTTTCGTTGAGGTCTAAGTTAACGAATTTTTCCTGACCCGACCAATGCGTTTACATTATCGAATCAATAAGCGTTATCTAACAACCGGAACAAGACAACTCTGTGAACCTGTCGACGCGTTCAGCGCTGTTCGCTGTTTTTCGCATCATTTGCCGCGACAAAAGTAAAAAGGCCACCCTTTCAGGCGGCCCCGTTACCTGAAATACCCGAAGGTAGGTTCAGCGCCAGTCAGACTGGCTATGTGTTGCGCTCTACATTACCTTAATGTAACAGCATCCAGGATTACATCACCCATGCCAGGAAAGGGCAATCCATCGTTCAGCTGTTCTTACCTATGACTGTAATAGGTTCGGCAATGCTTTTCCCTTACCTGCTGATTTTACAAGGAATACTCATGTTAAAGCGACTGCTGTTACTCAGCGTTTTCCCGTTATGCAGCCATGCGGAGGACCTACCCGCCCCGGTAAAAGCGATTGAAAAACAGGGCATTACTATCATCAAACCTTTTGACGCACCGGGGGGAATGAAAGGCTGGCTGGGAAAATATCAGGATATGGGCGTCGCCATCTACCTAACACCAGACGGTAAACACGCGATCTCCGGCTATATGTATGATGAGAACGGCACCAACCTCAGCGAGCAGCTGTTTCAGAAAGAACTCTACACTCCGGCAGGACAGGAGATGTGGCAGAAGATGGCTCAGGCCAACTGGCTGCAGGATGGCCACAAGGACGCCCCCATCGTGCTGTATGTCTTTGCCGATCCCTTCTGCCCCTACTGTAAACAGTTCTGGCAGCAATCCCGTCCCTGGGTGGAAGCCGGTAAAGTACAGATTCGCACCCTGCTGGTGGGCGTGATCAAGCCAGAAAGCCCGGCCACCGCCGCCGCCATTCTTGCCACCAAGGATCCGGCGAAGACCTGGCATGATTACGAGCAATCAAACGGGAAAATGGCCCTGACGCTCCCGCAGGCTATCCCACCGGAGAAGATGAAAGTGCTCAACGTTAATCAGCAGCTGATGGACGAGCTGGGGGCCAACGTCACGCCAGCCATTTACTATATGAATAAGGATAATATGTTACAGCAGGTGGTCGGTCTGCCAGATAAAGAAAAGCTGCATATCATGATGGGCGAACAAGAATAATCTCATTGCATAATGGCGCCAGATAACCACGACCGCTGGCGCCCCTGTCGACAATAAGATATATTAAGCAGAACTTAACATTATTGGCCAGAAATTAAATTCACACCACGAATATTAAGCCACTCAACATTCCCATTAAAAATATTTTCACCCGCGCTGATAATACACAGGACTGCATTAATGGCAAATCTTTACGATCTGAAAAAGTTCGATTTGAATTTATTGGTTATTTTTGAATGTATCTATCAACATTTGAGCATCAGCAAAGCAGCCGCCATGTTATTTATCACCCCGTCAGCGGTGAGTCAGTCGTTGCAGCGTTTGCGCCAGCAGTTAGACGATCCGTTATTTGTTCGCGTCGGGAAAGGGATGACACCCACCACCGCCTGCGTCAATCTTCATTATCATTTGCAACAAAATCTTGAACAGCTGGAAAAAACCATCAATCTCAATAATCGCTCCGAACTGCGTAAACGTATTGTGATATATGGCCCCCCGCTGTTCTGTTCAGTCAATAGCCATTTTATGATTAATGAGCTCTGTCATCAGGCCAATTTGCAGATTGAGCACCATAACCTGACCACCACGGAATCGGCTGAGGAGCTGCTGGCGTATCGCCAGGCGGACCTGGTGTTCACCCGAATGCCCGTTACCAACCGTGCCACTTTGTGTGAGCCCTATCAGACGGTGCAGACCCTGGCGGTTTGCCGGGCGGACCATCCGCGGCGAGAGCAACTCACGTCGATTGATGCGCTGGCGCAGGAATTTTTCACCCACTATATCACCAACGATCCTGTCATTCAGCGCGTCCAGCAAAGCAGCACGCCATGGTTAAATCCGCGTAATATTGCCTTTCGCAGCGACTCTTTTATGACCATTCTTAACATGATCAATAAAACCGACTTAATTGGCTTCGTTCCTTCTTATTTATATGACTTTATTTCGCCGGCCATGCAACTTCACGTCATCAATATAGACGAGCTATTTCCGGACATCACGATATATATTAACTATCACCAATCATCAACACAAAATCATTTCTTATCTGAATTAATAAAAATATTAATGAATGACCGAGATGTATCACGCCCACAACTTAATAACAGCGAGTAACTTTCCTGCCTATTTTTCGCACCCTGTCAGAATGCAAATCGACCATTAATTTCGCAGCCCTCATCGTTTATACTGAGCGAGCGGGAATTTCTACTGTTAAAGGATTAATGGTCATGTCGTTTATTAAATATCCCTTACCGGAATCGGTGCTGCAGGCAACTGAGCAGCGCATCCAGTGGGTGCTGGATAATTTTTCACGTATTTGCGTCTCTTTCTCGGGTGGAAAAGACTCCACCGTCATGCTGCATTTAACCGCCCAGGCGGCACGGTTACAGGGGAAAAAAATCAGTGTGTTGTTTATTGACTGGGAAGCGCAGTTCTCCTGCACCATCGCCCACTGTGAAAAACTACGCCTCCAGTATCAGGATGTGATCGACGCCTTTTACTGGGTTGCCCTGCCGCTAACGACCCAAAATGCCCTGACGCAGTATAAACCGCAATGGCAATGCTGGGAGCCCGGGACCGACTGGGTCCGTCAGCCGCCGCCCTGGGCAATTACCCACCCGGGCTATTTTTCGTTTTACCAACCGGGGATGAGCTTTGAGTCCTTTGTCAGCCACTTTGCCGAGTGGTTTTCACAGCGGCGCCCCGCTGCCGTGCTGGTCGGCATTCGCGCCGACGAGTCACTGAATCGCTTTATGACCATCTCTTCGCAGCGCAAACAGCGTTTCGCCGACGATAAACCGTGGACCACCTCGGCGCCGGGCGGCCATGCCTGGTACATCTACCCACTCTATGACTGGAAAACCGCCGACATTTGGACCTGGTTTGCCAAAAGCGGTCAGTCCTATAACCCACTGTACGATCTGATGTATCAGGCTGGGGTACCGCTGCGCTATATGCGCATCTGCGAACCGTTCGGTCCGGAGCAGCGCCAGGGACTGTGGCTCTACCATGTGCTGGAGCCTGAACGCTGGGCTGCGATGTGTCAGCGGGTGAGCGGCGCGCACAGCGGTGGGGTCTATGCCGGGCATGATAATCAATTCTACGGTCATCGAAAAATCGAAAAACCCGACCACCTGACGTGGAAAAGCTACGCCCTGTTCTTGCTCGACAGCATGCCGGAAACCACTGCCGAGCACTACCGTAACAAAATTGCCGTTTATCTGCGCTGGTATCTGAAAAAAGGCATGGAGGATATTCCCGACACCCAGCCCGCAGACATTGGCACCAAAGATATCCCGTCCTGGCGGCGAGTCTGCAAGGTGCTGCTCAATAACGACTACTGGTGCCGCCAGCTCTCGTTTAGCCCGACCAAAAGCAGCCACTATCAGCGCTACCGTAAACGCATGGAAAAACATCGCCAACAATGGGGGATATTATGCAACAACAACTGACGCAGGCGCTGGACGCTTATCTGCAAACGCTGGATGACGAGGCGCGCATCGAGGCAATCAACGCGTTTCGCCGAGTGCTCCACCAGCGCAGCCCCTTCCGCTCCCAGCCCGTTGACTGCGTGCTGTGGGTAAAACAGGAGCAGGTCATCCCCAACGATTACAACCCGAATAACGTGGCGCCACCGGAAAAACGCCTGCTGCAAACGTCGCTGGAAGCCGACGGCTTTACCCAGCCGGTCGTCGTCATCCAGCAAAGCCCGCAGGCGTATACGATTGTCGACGGTTTTCACCGTCATGAGCTGGCCTGCAACAAAGCCGCGCTGAAAAAAACACTGAAAGGTTACCTGCCGGTGACCTGCCTGACGAGTGAAGCCGCCTCGCGTGACGGGCTGATGGCAGCGACCATACGCCACAACCGGGCGCGCGGACGCCACCAAATCCACGCCATGTCGGAAATCGTCCGCGAACTGACCCAGCTCGGCTGGACGCCGCAGAAGATCGGCAAAGAGCTGGGAATGGATGCCGATGAGGTGCTGCGCCTGAAACAAATTAGCGGCCTGACGGAGATGTTCGCTGGCCGCCAGTTCTCTCAGGCGTGGACGATTAAGTAACTACAGCTGGCACAAACGCGCCGCCGCGGCCAGCAGGGTCGCCGGCTGTTTGGCGAAGCACAAGCGGATCAGCTTGTGCGGGAACGGATCGGCGCAGAAGACGGAGAGCGGGATCGCCGCCACCCCGACTTCGGTCGTCAGCCAACGGCAGAAGCTGACGTCGTCAAGATCGGAAATAGCGCTGTAGTCCGCCAGCAGGAAATAGGTCCCTTCACAGGGCAGAAGTTCCAGCCGGCTCGGGCGCAGCGCGTCAATAAACAGATCGCGACGTTCCCGATAGAACGCCGGCAGCTCACGATAGTGCTCCGGCGCTTCGCGCAGCATGTCGGCGATCGCCAGCTGCGCCGGGGTATTCACCGAGAAGGTCAGATACTGGTGCACCTTGCGCAGCTCGGCGCTGATGGCTGCAGGGGCCACGCAGTAGCCGACCTTCCAGCCGGTCATATGAAACGTTTTGCCAAACGAGGAGACCTCCACCGCCCGCTCGCGCAGTTGAGGATGCGCCAGTACGCTGGCGTGGCCGTCAGCGGCGAAATTGATATGCTCATAAACCTCATCGCTGAGGACATAGATCTCGCGTTCGGCGATTGCCTGCCACAGAGCAGCAAAATCCTCGCGCTGCCAGACGGTAGCTGATGGATTGTGCGGGGTATTGAGGATCACCAGCCGGGTTTTATCGCTCAGCGCCGCAGCAAACTGCTGCCAGTCGACGCGAAAATGCGGCGGCTGCAGCGCAATACGGCGTAACTCGCCGCCGGCTAGCGCCACCGCGGGAGCATAGCTGTCATAGCTGGGATCGAAACAGATCACTTCGTCGCCGCGGCGCACCAGAGCGGTGATCGCCGCGTACAGGGCCTCCGTCGCCCCGGCGGTGACCGTGATATCGCTATTGACGTCGGGCAGGTAACCATACAGCTCCGCCGTCTTCCCGGCGATCGCCTCGCGCAGCGCCGGCACGCCGGTCATCGGGGCGTACTGATTCGCCCCCTGCGCCACATGGTACGCCAGACGCTCCTGAAGATAGCGCGGGCCGTCGAAATCGGGAAAGCCCTGTGACAAGTTGATGGCCTGATGCTGCTGGGCCAGGGCGCTCATCTGGGTAAAAATCGTGGTGCCGAGCGCCGGGAGTTTACTCTCTGGAATCAAAGGGTTATTACTCATTCTTTTTATACCGATTGTAATGCTGTTGTTGAAGCCACTATAACACGATGTTAATATTTGGCAATCAAGACGCTTAGACGTCTAAATGCTAATGTTATTCCGCGCTACGCCACTCTGGAGAAACCATGATCCGCGCCATCGTGACCGACATAGAAGGCACCACCAGCGATATCCGCTTCGTGCATAACGTGCTGTTCCCCTACGCCCGCGAACGACTGGCCGGCTTTGTGACCGCTCAGCAGTACGCTGAGCCCGTCAAAACCATTCTCGACAACCTGCGCCGCGAGACAGACGCTCCGGCCGCCAGCACCGCCGACCTTATCACTACCCTCTTCGCCTTTATGGACGAAGACCGTAAATCCACGGCGCTAAAGGCGCTGCAGGGGATCATCTGGCGTGACGGCTACCTCAATGGCGACTTTACCGGCCATCTCTACCCGGACGTACTGCCGGCCCTGGAGAAATGGAAAGCGCAGGGCATTGATCTGTATGTATATTCTTCAGGCTCCGTCGCCGCGCAGAAATTGTTATTTGGCTACAGCGATGAAGGTGATATTACTCATCTGTTCACGGGCTATTTCGATACCCTGGTAGGCGCCAAACGCGAAGTGCAATCCTACCGTAACATTGCTGAACACCTGGGCCATGCCCCCGGCACCATCCTGTTCCTGTCGGATATCCATCAGGAACTCGACGCCGCCGAGGCCGCGGGTTTGCGCACGATCCAGCTGGTACGCGGCGACCGCGACCCGGCGAGCCACCATCCCCAGGTTCAGCGTTTTGACGACATTCATCCGGAGCAGATCCCAGCATGAGCGCATTAACTCTTTTTTCCGTGACCGATCCGCAAACACCGCTCTGGCACAGCACCGACGCCAAAGCGATTCAGGATCAACTTAACGCCAAAGGCGTCCGCTTCGAGCGCTGGCAGGCCGACCGCGATCTGGGCGCAGCCCCCAGCGCAGAAACGGTGATTGCCGCCTATCAGCACGCGATTGACAAACTGGTCGCCGAAAAGGGCTACCAGAGCTGGGACGTCATCAGCCTGCGCGCCGATAACCCGCAAAAAGCGGCGCTGCGGGAGAAATTCCTTAACGAGCACACCCATGGCGAAGACGAGGTGCGTTTCTTTGTCGAGGGCGCAGGTTTGTTTTGCCTGCATATTGGCGACGAGGTGTTCCAGGTACTGTGCGAAAAGAATGATCTGATTTCGGTTCCTGCCCACACTCCGCACTGGTTTGATATGGGATCAGAACCGAACTTCACCGCCATTCGCATTTTTGATAACCCGGAAGGCTGGATCGCCCAGTTTACCGGCGACGATATCGCCAGCGCCTACCCACGGCTGGCGTAACGTCCCACTGCCATCAGTAAATTGCCTGGCGCGCACTTTCCCGGAGACGGCGCATACCGCGCCTTCTCCGGGCTACCCGCCCGCCGCTGGCGCTCCCCCACACCTAAACCGCAATAAACTTCGGCGGATCAAAGGCGGTGATCGGCGGCAGTTCCTCACGCCACGGGGCGATCTCCACCCAACAGCTCTGGGCGCTACAGCCCTGCCCCAGGCGCGAACTGCCGCGATCCTCGGTTAACACGTTGGGATTACCGTGCTTATCGAGCGATCCTTTTTCATTCGGATCCAGAGGGTCATACCAGGCGCCGGTGGACATCTGTACCACGCCGGGCAAAATCTGCTCGCTCAGGTGCACGCCCGCCAGAATCGCCCCGCGGTCGTTATAGACCTTCACCACGCTGCCTTCGCGGATGTCTCTTGCCTGCGCATCGCTCGGATGCATCCACAGCGGCTCGCGTCCCTGAATTTTCGTCGCCCGGCTGACGCTGCCATGGTCATACTGACTGTGCAGTCGGGCGCGCGGCTGGCTGGAGAGCAGATGAAGCGGCCAGCGCGCCGCCTCCTGCCGCTGCCGGGCGGCCTCCTGTTCATCCCACCACGGATGGCCAGGGCATTCACGATAGCCAAACCCGGCGACGGTGGCGGAAAAGAGTTCAATCTTGCCGGAGGGCGTGGAGAGCGGATAGCGCTGCGGATCGGCGCGAAAATCGGCGAGAAAGATCTGCGGCCGCTCCGGCGCGCTGTACTCCAGTACCCCTTGCTGCCAGAAGTCCTCGAACGAAGGCAGCGCAATACCCTCCTCCTGCGCCCGCGGTCTTGACTCCTCATAGAGATGACGCAGCCACTGCCCGGCGTCCCGCCCCTCGCTGAACGGTTCTCCGAAGCCCAGCCGATCGGCCAGATCGTGGAAAATGGCGTAATCGTCACGCGCTTCGCCCACCGGCGGGATCTGCGCGCTCATGGCGATCATAAACCCGTCGTGACCGCCGCTGCCGATATCCTCTCGCTCCAGCGAGGTGGTGGCTGGCAGGACGATATCGGAGAATTTAGCCTGCGCGGTCCAGTACTGCTCATGCACCACCACCGTCTCCGGACGGCGCCAGGCCTCGCACAGTCGGTTGATGTCCTGGTGATGATGAAACGCATTGCCTCCCGCCCAGTAAACCAGACGGATGTCGGGATAGTGCAGCTGCTGACCGTCGAACTCATAGGCTTCTCCCGGATGCAGCAACATATCGGACAGCCGCGCCACCGGGATAACGCTGTCCACTGCATTCTCTCCGGCGGGTAAGCGTGGGCCGGAAAACGCTTTTCGCACCGCGCCCGCCAGGTTAGTGCAGGCGTAGCCAAACCCGAGGCCGCCGCCCGGTGTGCCGATCTGTCCCAGCAGCGCGGTCAGGGCCACCGTCGCCCAGTAGGCCTGCTCCCCCTGACGGGCGCGCTGGATAGACCAGGAGATATTCACCATCGTCCGGTGGCGGGCCATCTCCCGCGCCAGGTCGGCGATGCGCTGGGCGTCCAGGCCGGTAATCGCCGCCGCCCACGCCGGGGTTTTCGCTACGCCGTCGTGCTCGCCCAACAGATAAGCGCGGTAAGGGGCAAACCCGACGGTATGGCTGGCCACAAACGCCTGGTCGTAAAGGGACTCAGCGATCAGCACATAGCTCAGCGCCAGCAGCAATGCAGTATCGGTGCCCGGCCGAATGGCCAGCCACTCGGCGTCGGGCACCGCGCTGAGGTCATTGCGCACCGGACTGATATTCATAAACCGGGTGCCGTTGGCCTGCATCTTATCCAGCCAGTACGGCAGCATATGGTCATTGGCGCCACCGCCGTTGACCTGGGCATTGCGCAGCGGCAGACCGCCAATCGCGACAAACAGCTGGCACTCCCGCGCCAGCTCGGAAAAATGGGTATGCTGACGGTGCAGCGGGCTCAGCGGCCCGAGAATATGCGGCAGAATGCGCTCGCCCGCGGCGCTGCTATAGGTATTGGTGCTGGCGGTGTACCCGCCAAATCCCTTGAGAAACCGGTGCAGCTGGCTCTGCGCATGGTGAAAGCGTCCAGCGCTGGCCCAGCCGTAAGAGCCGCCGTAGATCGCCTCATTGCCGCAGCGCGCCTTGACCGAGCGCAGCTCGCGAGCCAGCAGGTCCAGCGCCACCTCCCAGCTGACTTCGACAAAGGGCTCCTTGCCTCGCCCTTCTCGTGACGCCGGCCCCTGCTGAAGATAGCCGGCGCGCACCGCCGGACGGCGAATGCGCGTTTGGCTGGTCACTGCGTCGGGGAGCGACTGACCAATGCGTGACGGATTTTTATCCCAGGGCACCGGATTAACCGCCACGATATCGCCCTCGCGGCTCTCCACCTGCCACGTTCCCCAGTGCATCACCGTATAATTATGCTGTTTCTTCATAGCACTCGCGTTCTTCTCAGCCAAAAAACTCGTTAAAATAAATCGAGGAAATGACGGAAATATCCCCGTCCCAGCCAGACATTACTCTGCTAAAAAAAGTATTAGCCCGCGCAATCACCTGCATTTCCCTGCAAGGGCCGTATTTCTCCACGCCATCACAATAAACAGAAAGCCGTCTTTATCCGTTAAATAAACACGGAATAAGTCAAAAATAAAACCACAAAATAAAAAGGTATATTTTGCATCATGAAATATTTTCAGGTTCCCGATGGCAAAATAACCTTTTTCTCTGGCGTTTCTGCGATATAACATTCCCGGCATAACTTAGACTTATTTTGTATTTGAGGTGGCGAGGTGCTTCTTGTCATGCTACCGGTCCGCAACCACCTTCATCACAGGATCATAATAACAATGTCGCAGAAGAGAAAATTATTGCCTGCCGCGCTGGGACTGCTTTCCCTTGCCTCGCTGAGCGTCACTGCCGCAGACGCCCTCTCCTTACAGGGAAAAACCATTGGCGTTGCCGTTGTTGGCACTCAGCATTTTTGGGATCGCGAGGCCTTTAAAGGTGCGACAGAGGAAGTGGAGAAACTGGGAGGCAAAGTCATTGGCGTCGATGGCGGCCGCGATAATCAGGTTCATGCCAATAATCACGATATTTTACTGTCACGCAAGGTGGACGCGGTAATTAGTATTCTCGGCGACAGCGCCGTCGAACCAAAATTTAAAGCATTGCGTGATGCTGGTATCCCGGTATTTACCGTGGATCATGTTTCTCAATATTCGGTCAACAATACCACCTCCGATAACTACACCTTAGGCTCGACCATCGGCCGCTACATGGCGGATGAATTAGGCGGCAAAGGCAACGTCGCCGTATTTAACGCGTTCTCCAGCGCGCTGCGTATTTGCGGAATTCGTTACGATCAGTGGAAATATGTCCTTAAGGATTATCCGGATATTCATATTATCCAACCCGAGCTGGCGGAGCAGTTCGCCAACTCGCCAGAAGATGCGCGGAAGAAAACCCTCGAATTACTCAGCCAGTATCCGAAAGGCAAACTGGATGCGATCCATGTCGCCTGCTGGGATCAACCGGCCATCGGTATCGTCCAGGCACTGGAAGAGACCGGCCGTGATAAGGACGTGAAAGTGACGGCCATCGACGCCGGTCCGGAGACGCTGGAGATCATGGCAGAGCCTGGCAGTCCGTTTGTGGCTAACGTCGCGCAGCAGCCGCATCTGATTGGCCAGACCTCCGCCGACAACGTGGCCCGCTACTTTGCCGGTCAGAAACTGCCGGTGCAAACCTTTATCCCGGTGATACCGGTGAAAGGTCCGCAGGAAGCGAAAGCGGTGTATAAACAGTTGGGATACGGCGAACTGCAGTGATAAATCAACACCCTGGCGGGGAGCGCCCCGCCGCGGGTCTGGTCATGAACCAGATCAGCAAGCGTTTTGCCAGCGTTACGGCGCTTAATGCGGTTACCCTGCGTCTCAATCCCGGGGAAATTCATGGCCTGATTGGCGAGAACGGCGCCGGTAAATCGACGCTAATCAAGATCCTCGCCGGCGTCTATCAGGCCGACAGCGGCAGCGCGACCCTCGACGGTCACCCGCTGCCCCTCGGCAACCCGGCAGCCATTGAAGCCGCCGGCATCCGCGTTATCCACCAGGAGCTTAACCTGATCCCGCACTTTACCGTCGCGGAATCGGTGTTTCTCGGCCAGGAGTATCGCACCCGCTGGGGGGCGCTGGATCGCCGACGGATGAAGGCCGCCACGGCGCAATTTTTCCAGCAAAACTGGCAGCTGGCGATCGACCCCGAACGGCTGGTGCGCGACCTGAGCCTGGCCGAGCGCAAGCTGGTGCAGATTGCCCGCGCGCTGATCGACGGCGCGGCGCGGCTGGTGGTGTTCGACGAGCCCACCGCCCCCCTGGAGGCGCAGGAGGCTAGTCTGGTCTCTTCCGCCATCCTTCGCCTGCGCGACCAGGGCATTGCCATTCTGTATATTTCCCACTACCTCAATGAGATAGCCACCCTCTGCGACCGCGGCACCGTGCTGCGTAACGGGGAAGTGGTCGGTTACCCCGACCGCGACCTGTTGCAGAATACCGAGGCGCTGATCGCCATGATGGTCGGCCGGGAAATCGACCAGCTGTATACCCCGCGCCAGCACCCGGCGGCAGACACCGGGGCGGCCCCGCTGCTCTCGGTGCGCCAGCTGAGCGACGGGCGGCAGCTGCAGGATCTCTCTTTTGATATTCAGCCGGGCGAAATCGTCGGCGTCGCCGGCCTGCTGGGCGCCGGACGCGATGTGCTGGTCGACTTACTCTACGGCTTACGCCCGGCGGAACGCGGTACGATCCACCTCGACGGCCAGCCGCGGCGCATTCGAACGCCGAAGCAGGCGATCCGCGCCGGAATGGCGCTGGTGCCGCGCGACCGCCGCCATCAGGGGCTGATCCTGCCCTTCACCACCGCCGACAATATTAATCTCGCCTCACTGCCGGAGACCGCTACCTTTGGCTGGGAGCGGCGGGGTATCGCTGAGAAGAAAGCGCGCTACTGGATAGAACAGCTGGCGATCCGCCCGGGACGCCCGGCGCTGCCGGTACGCTACATGAGCGGCGGCAACCAGCAAAAAGCGATCCTCGCCCGCTGGCTCGGCACCGATGCCCGGCTGTTTATTCTCGATGAACCCACCCTTGGGGTCGATATCGGTGCCCGTCGCGATATTTATCAACGTACGCGCCAGCTGGCCGATAAAGGACGGGCGGTGCTGGTCTCCTCCAGCGATGCCCCCGAACTGCTCGGACTATGCGACCGGATCCTGGTCCTCTGGCGCGGCGCGCTGGCGGCCAATCTGCCCACCCGCGGGCTAACGCTGGACGCCCTGCTGGTGGCGATCAACGGCGGACAGGAGCCTTCACCATGAGTACCGCTATCCCGCGTCGCGGCCGTCCGGGCCTGGCGACGCTGATTGAAAAATTTCCCCTGATCCTGTTTCTGGCGCTGCTGGTATGGCTGAGCGTACAGTCTCCCTTCTTCCTCAGCTGGCAAAATATCAGCCTGATGCTGGTCCAGAGCGTTCCGCTGGCGATCCTCTGTTTCGGTCTGGTCTGCGTCATCGCCGTTGGCGGGGATGACGTGGTCTCCGGCGGCATCGACCTCTCCCTGCCGGCGACGGCGGTGCTCGGCGTCGCGTTGCTCAGTCTTGGGCTGGCCGAATGGCACACGCCGTATCTCCTGCTGCTAGCCCTGCTGGTGGCGGTTTGCCTGCTCTGCGGGGCGATCAACGGCTTCCTGGTGCTGGCGGCCGGCCTGCCGCCGCTGCTGGCCACCCTCTCGACCTCCGTGGCGTTTACCGGCCTGACAGATCTGTTGACCGGCCAGCGACGCATCGCGGTCAGCGATCCGCTGATGGTCGCCTTTCGCGATAACAGCGTGCTGGGCCTGCCCTGGCCGCTGATTTACTTGCTGGGGGTGTTTATCCTGTTCCAGTTCCTGCTCCACCACTCCCGCTTCGGCCAGCATGTGCAGGCGGTGGGCGGCAACCGCGATATGGCGCAGATGAGCGGCCTGAACGTGCGCCGCTTGACCCTGCGGGTCTGGCTGTTAGCGGGCATAGCCGCCGGGCTGGCTATTCTGCCGCTGCTCAGCCAGGGCTCCGGCAGTTCCAGCGGGACGGCCACGCCGCTGCTGCTGGAAACCGTGCTGGCGACCTTTATCGGCGCTGCCTTCTCGCGCCGTCGAGTGGTCACCATCTGGGGAGCGCTGCTGGGGGCAATTCTGGTCAACGCCCTCTCTAACGGGCTCGGCCTGCTGGGGGTCAATATCTTCTGGATGGGCGCCATTAAAGGCGGACTGATTCTGGTGGTGCTGGCGGCATCGGCGGTCAGACACAAAGGAGGCGAGGCATGAGCCAAATTACCCTGAAAACGCCGGCACCGGCGGAACAGACGGCCAGCAGCCCGCTGGCCTGGCTGTCGCGGGCCGGATTTGGCGTCATCACCCTGCTGGCCATCGCCCTGTTTGGCTGGGCGAATCCGGTATTTTTAACCGTGGATAACTGGGCCAACCTGCTGCAGGGCAGCGCGATCCTGCTGATTGTGGCGATGGCGATGACCCTGATCGTCAGCGCCGGGGCGATTGATCTGTCAGTGGGCGTCGCACTCGATTTCGGCGCCGCCTTCGCCCTCGTCGCGCTGAAAACCTGGCATCTGCCGTGGCAGGCCGCGGTAGGCTGCGCCCTGCTCGGCGGCGTGCTGATTGGCCTGCTCAATGCCTTTCTGATCCTCATCTGCCGGATCCGCCCCTTCCTCGCCACGCTCGGCACCTGGTTTATCGCCAGCAGCGCCGAGCGCATCTATACCGACGGCGGCGGCGCGATAGCTTATCGGCGGATGGCCCCGGAATATCACGATCTGGCAGTGGGCAACCTTGGTGGGATCCCCACGCCGGTGGTGATTGTGCTGGCGCTGTGGCTGGTGGCATGGTTGGTCACCGAGCGCACGCTGTGGGGCAAATATGTCCGCGCCATCGGCCAGAACAGCGAAGCGGCGCGTATCGCCGGGATCCGCGATCGCCTGACCATGCTCGGCGTGCTGGTGGCCGCTTCGGCGCTCTGCGCCATCGGCGGAGTGATCCTCTCCGCCAACCTGCGGCAGTTTACTCCCCTGGCCGGGCAGTCTTACCTGATGGACGCCATTGCGGCGGTATTTATCGGCACCGCCTTTAACCGTCTGGGCCGGGTCAGCATCCTCGGCACCCTCGGGGGCGTGCTGTTCCTTGCCATTATTGATAATGGCCTGAACCTGATGGGGCTCAATTATCTGGTGAAGGACGCGCTGGTCGGCGTGATTCTGGTGGTGGCCCTCGCCCTTTCCTTCTGGCAGGCGCGCCTGCGCCAAACGCATCGCTAAACGGGAGAACGATGGCAACCTTTGACGCCGTGTTTGTCGGCCTGACTATTCTGGATATCGCCGGGCGCCCGGTGGTGGCGATCCCGCCGCGCGGCGGCGTCGCCTTTATTGAGCAAATTCGCCTCAACCCCGCCGGCACCGCCGCCGGGGCCAATATTAACGCCGCGAAGCTGGGGATCCGCACCGCAGCGGTGGCCTGCCTGGGTGAAGATGAAAAGGCCGACTTTATCCTCGCCAGCTATGCCCGGCTGGGCATCGACTGCTCGCTTATCCAGCGCACCGCGCTGAAAGAGACCTCGGCGACGATCCTGCCGATTCGCCCCAACGGCGAGCGTCCGGCCCTGCACTGCCGGGGCGCGTCCGACGCCCTGTTCGTCAGTGAAACGGAATTTGACGCCGTCCTCGACTGTCGTTTCCTGCATCACGGCGGGACCGGACTGCTGGCGGCAATGGACCAGGGACAGAGCGCGCGGCTGTTGCAGGCGGCTAAAGCACGCGGAGTCACCACCAGCTTTGACCTTATCGCCCCGAATGGAGACACCCTCGAACTACTGCGGCCCCTGCTGCCGTCGGTGGATTATTTCATGCCTTCGCTGGAGGAAGCCGCCTTTCTCTCCGGCGAGACGCAGCCGGAGGCCATCGGCCGCTTCTTCCTGACACTCGGCGTGGGCACATGCATTCTGAAAGACGGCGAGAACGGCTCCTGGCTTATCCGTCGCGATGGCGCGCTGGAGCATATTGCGCCGTGGCCGGTCGAGGCGGTGGATACCACCGGCTGCGGCGACAGCTACTGCGGCGGGTTTATTGCCGCGCTGGCGCGCGGACTCAGCGTGAAAGCAGCGTGTGACGTCGCCTCGGCGGTGGCCGCGCTGGTGGCGACCGGGATGGGATCAGATGCCGGGGTAGTGGACTGGGAACAGACCCAGGCTTTTATGGCGGCTCATCGCCCCTGACGCCGGGCCCGCGCCGCCGCAGCGGCGCAAGCGGCTTAACGCCACTGGTACAGCAGCGGCTCCCCGGCGACATAGCGCTGAAGATCGGCGGCAATCATCGCCGTGTGTTTGGCGATACTCTCCCGGGTGGCTCCGGCGATATGCGGCGTGATAATCACGTTATCGAACTCGGTGACAAAAGGATGATCGCGCCACAGCGGTTCGCGGTGATAGACATCCAGCGCCGCGCCGCCCAGCGGGCCGTGACGCAGGGCATCAATCAGCGCTGCTTCGTCGACCACCGCCGCGCGAGAGGTATTGATCAGCAGCGCGCCGGGCTTCATGCTGTTTAACAGCGCCGCATTCACCAGCCCGTCACTGTGCGGCCCGCTGCTCAGATGCAGGCTGACGATATCCGCGTCGCGGAACAGCGCCTCCAGGGTCGTTTTCTGTAACCCTGGCTCATTAATATCCTCTGCGGCGACGAACGGATCCACCACCAACACCGCCATGCCGAACGCCCGGGCGATACGCGCCACCCGGCGGCCAATGTTGCCATAGCCCACCAGCCCCAGCGTTTTATTGCGCAGTTCACTGCCTTTAAACACTTCATAGGGGCTTTCCGGGCTCACGTCCCAGACCACATCCCGCCGCAGGCCATGCTGGGTAGCGGCGGCGGCATTATCAGCCTGAGTGAATTCCCCCCGCTTCAGCGCCGCATGGGATTGCGGAATATGGCGCGCCAGGCTGAGCATCAGGCCAAGCGTCAGCTCCGCGGCGGCATCGGCATTGCGCCCCGGGGTGTAGAGCACCCGGATGCCACGCGCCTGCGCAGCCTGGGTATCAATATTCACCGGATTCGCGCGAGTACAGGCGATCACCTGCAGGCGCGGACAGGCGGCCATCACCGCGTCCGTCACCTCATCATAGCTGGTCACCAGCACCTCGGCGTCGTGGGCCAACTCAATCAGCTGACCGGCGCTGAGCTTCGGTTTCCCCAGCGCCCATCCCTCCACCAGCAGCTCGCCCAGCGGGTGGAAGGCGCTAAGGTCGCCAGCATGCTCGGCGGTAAAAACGATTTTCATGGTTGTAGGTCCTGAGAAAAAGATTGAAGGGCGGCCTGTCTGGCCTGCCATACCGGCAGCATCTGCTCGCGCAGCAGGCGGTAAACGGGATACAACGCCGCGTAGCGGGCATGCGCCTGAGGGCGCGGCTGATAGCGGGTCTGCGCCAGCGGAGGCGTCCCGGCCAGCGACGCGACGCTGCGGGCCGCCAGAATCGCCGCGCCGCGCGCGCTCAGTTCGTTAAAGGCGCTGGAGACCACCGTACGCCCGGTACAGTCGGCGATAATCTGCAGCCAGGTCGCCGAGGCTGCGCCGCCGCCGGTCAGATACAGCTCGCCGCCCTGCGGATAACCCTGTAGCGCATCGACAATGGCGAAGGCCAGGCCTTCAAACACCGCGCGCTGCAGTTCGGCGCGGGTGGTCTGCGGGCTAATGCCGAAAAAGCCGGCCCGCGCGTCCGGGCTGTAAAACGGCGCGCGTTCGCCATTGAGGTACGGCTGCCAGAAGACGCCGCCGCTGCCTGGCTCCACCTCCGCGATCGCCTGCTCCAGCCGATCCAGATCGCCGTCCAGCGAAATATGCTGCTGCAGCCAGTCAATGTTTGGCGTACCGGCCTGCATCGGAAACAGCGAGATCACCTGCCCGGCTTCGGTATGGGTGACAAAGCGCGTCGCCTCGTTCACCGTCTGCGGGCCGCGGCAGACGATCCCGGTGCAGCAGGTAGTGCCGAGGATCGTGTAGATATCCCCTTCGTTGACCGCGCCGCAGCCCAGCGCGGCGCTACAGACATCCAGCGCCCCGGCGGCCACCGGCGTCGCGGCGGGCAGCCCGGTCAGCGCCGCCACCGCATCGCTCAGCGTGCCGGCCGGGGCATCCGGGGCCAGCAGCGGGGGAAACAGCGGCAGCAGTTCGTCCAGCCCCATCTCATTCATCACCACCGAGGACCAGCCGCCGGTCTGCTGGTTAAGTAACGAGCTGCTGGCGTCCGTCAGCTCCAGCGCCGCCACGCCGGTCAGGCGAAAGCGGATCCAGTCCTTGGCGAAAAACAGATAGCGCGCGGCCGCCAGCCGCGCCGGCTGATACTGTTTCAGCCAGTACAGCTGCAGGCTGGTATTGCAGGGCTGCAGGTGGGTGCCGGTATCGGCGAAATAGCGGCGGTCGAAGCCGGGTCGGCGCAGCAGGTCGCTCATCAGCTCGTGGCTGCGGGTATCGCTCCACAAGATCCCCGGGCCCACCGGTTCGCCCTGCTCATCGCTGAGCCAGACCCCCTCCCCTTGCCCGGCGAGGCCGATGGCCCGCAGCCGCCCCGCCTGTAGCGCCGGGTGG
This sequence comes from Klebsiella sp. K-Nf6, assembly GCF_002806655.1. NCBI lineage: Bacteria > Pseudomonadati > Pseudomonadota > Gammaproteobacteria > Enterobacterales > Enterobacteriaceae > Klebsiella > Klebsiella sp. K-Nf6. The sequence goes on from NZ_PIBN01000009.1 coordinate 120,682, forward strand.
CGGGCAATCTGGCGCAGAATAGCCAGCACCGAATGCCACAGCTGGGTCATATCCTGTTCCGCGTAGCCATTGGCCGACAGGCGGGGTGAGGTGTTTTCCGCGGCGCTGGCGCAGGCGGTGAAATGCTGATCAAACAGCACCGCTTTCACCCGCGAGGTGCCGATATCGATCCCAAGATAAAAATCCATACCTGCTCCGGCTCAGGGCTCGTAGCGGCGGCGCATCAGCTCGCACTCGAACAGGAACTCCAGCCCCTCCAGTTGACGGCGGGCCTCCTGAATATCTTTCCCCCAGCAGGTCAGGCCGTGGCCGCGCAGCAGAAAGCCGTAGCGCAGCGGGCGCGTTTGCGCATAATCGGCAATCCGCGCCGCCAGGGCGTCAATATCCTGGTCATTATCAAAGATGGCGACCGGAACGGTATCGAGATGGCTGTGCTGCCCGCTAAGGGTTTTCTGCATTTCATACCCCTGCAGCGCCAGCGTGTCGCTTTTTTCGATGCGCGACAGCACGGTGGCGTTGACGGTATGCACATGCAGCACCACGTTGGCTTCCGGGAACAGGCGATACACCAGGGTGTGCAGGCCGGTCTCGGCCGACGGCTTCCGTCCGGAAGGCGCCTGGTTGGTGGCGATCTCAACCTGCAGAAAATCCTCGGTCGTCAGGCTGCCTTTGTCGCGGCCCGACTCGCTTAGCCAGCACCAGGTGTCATCCTGACGCACCGACATATTGCCGCCGGTCGCCGGCGCCCAGCCTTTCGCCCCGATCCAATGACAGGTGGTGACCAGTTGCGCGAGTCTTTCTTGCCACATAGCAGTTCCTTAGGTTAGCGATGATTTATTTAGCCGTCTAAATGGCTATTTATCCGATACTAACACCGCTAACCGGAGGGGACAATATTTCAGGAAACACACACAAGACAAATGGTTATATCATAAATGCATATTAAATAACCTTTATTCACAGTGATTTAACCAACCGTTTTCAGTACACCACTATTCTCCACTACTCCCTGACCAAAAACTGGCGGATCGTCCTGGCTGAAATTCTCCTCCTGCGCCAGGGATGCGCTCGCCGCCCTCCTCTGCCCTGGACTGGTGCAAAACATGGCAGGATGCCCACTAAAATGGCATCTCATCGTCTTTACCCCATCATTACTGTGCACTGTGCACATCTTGTGATATTCCCCGTGCCCGGTTTTTCCTGGCACATCTCTTGCTACTTCCGGCTATCACCGCCCATCTACCAGCCAGAGGTTCCAGGATGTCAAACAGCAATGATTTTCCCCTCGTCGAAGCGCCCGCCGCCGGACGCAAAGGCGTATTTTCTATCGCCATGGTGTTATTCAGCTTTACCTTTTTCACCGGCACGATGTTTGCCGGCGGCAAGCTCGGCGTCTCCTTTTCCATCGTCAATCTGCTGTGGATAGCCGTCATCGGCAACGCCTTGCTGGCTCTCTATGCCGCGTCGCTGGGCTGGATCGCCGCGCGCAGCGGCCTGAATACGGTGCTGATGGGCCGGTTCTGCTTCGGGGAGATCGGCAGCAAGCTGGCCGACTTTATTCTTGGCTTTGCCGAGCTGGGCTGGTACGCCTGGGGGACCGCCACGGTCGCTATCTCGCTGGTGAAGATCCTCGCCCTGCCCGAGGCGCTGACCCAGCCGTTGATGGTGCTGTTTGGTATTTTGTTCTGCGTCACCGCGCTGGTGGGCTACAAGGGACTGGACGCGCTGTCGCGCCTGTCGGTGCCATTGATGTTTGTGCTGCTGATGGTCTCCATGTATCTGGCGCTGCACCACGCCGGCGGCTGGCAGGCAATGACCCGCATTGCGCCGAGCGACACCATGACCTGGTCGGCGGCCATCACCATGGTCTTCGGGACTTTCGCCAGCGGCGCCACCCAGGCGACAAACTGGACCCGGCTGGCTAACTCCAGCCGGACCGCCATTCTCGCCAGCATGGGCAGCTTCCTCATCGGTAACGGGCTGATGATCGTCGCTGGCGCCTGGTGCGCCATCGTTTATCAACAGGCCGATATTGTGGAAGTCCTGATCCTGCAGGGGCTGTCGGTCGCCGCGGTGATCATGCTGTGTCTCAACCTGCTGACCATTCAGGGACCCACCATCTATAACGTCTCTGCCGCCGCCTGCCATCTGCTGCGCAGCGAACGTCGCCGGACGCTAACCATCGCCGCCGCCGGGGTGGGCATTGTGCTCGCTATTGGCGGTATGTATGAAATGCTGATCCCCTTCCTTGTGCTGCTGGGCAGTATTATTCCGCCCATTGGCGGGGTGATCCTCGCCGACTACTGGTTCGCCCGCGGCGGGCGCTATCCCCTGCTGCAGAACGCCCGCCTGCCACGTTTTAACTGGTTGGGACTCGGCGCCTACGCCGCCGGCGCGGTGGTGGCCTATCTGTCACCGTGGATCGCGCCGCTGGTGGGGATCACCGTCTCCGCGCTGGTCTATATCGTCCTGACCCTGCTAAGCAAACGCCAGCCTGCCGCCGTCGCGGAGCAGGAGCCATGAGCCTGACGGTCAGCGAACTGCTGGCCCTTGAGGGACTCTCCGCTCTGCGTCTGCGGGCGGGAAAGCAAGGGCTGCAGCGGGCCGTACGCTGGTACTACGTGGCGGAAAATGAACATATCGCCGAGTGGATCATGGGCGGCGAGCTGGTCTTTATTACCGGCATCAACCATCCCCGTGATGAAGCCAACCTGATCCAGTTGCTGATGGAGGGGAAACAGCGCGGCATCGCCGGGATGGTGATCCTCACCGGCGAGGCCTATATCCACGCCATTCCCGCCACGCTGATCGCCCTTGCCGACGAGCTGGGCATTCCGCTGATTGAGCAGCCCTACCTGCTGAAGATGGTGATTGTCACCGAGCGCATCGGCACCGCGCTGGTCCGCAGCGAAAACGCCCTGCAGTCACAGCGCGACATTCTGATGCAGCTGGTCACCGGCGACTATCCGGATCTGCAGATGCTCCATCAGCGGGCCCTCCACCAGCAGCTCGATTTTACCCGTCCGCTGCGGCTGGCGGCGCTGCGTCTGGAGGGGCTGTCCCGCCTGTTTCGCCAGTTCCCGCCCGAACAGGCCGAAGCCTGGCTGCTGCAGGCCCACCGCAGCGTGCGTCAGCAGCTGCAGCAGCAGCTCAACCAGCAGGGCAACCCCTTCCCGCTGCTGGAGCGCAGCAACATGTTCCTTTTCCTGCTGCCGGATGAGGAGGGGGAAGGCTTTCAGCAGAAAAAATGGCTGCAGCAGTGGCTGCAGGCGCTGGCGGACGGAGAGGAGAGTTTGTCGCTGCTCTGCGGCCTCTCCGCGCCGGTCAGGCAGCTGCAGGGTTACCCGCGGGCGCTGTCGCAGGCGCGCCAGGCGCTGGATCTGTGCGATACCCTGCGGCCGACCCAGCGTATCAGCGACTATCAGCAGTTGGGGTTTATCAAACTGTTGTCCGCGGTCAGCGACCCGGCGCTGCTCAACGATTTTATGCACGACACTCTGGGCTGCCTGATCGAGCCGGGCCGCAAAGCGCCATGGCTACTACTGGAGACCCTCGAGACGCTGCTACAGGAGAACGGCAACGTGGTGCGGGCCGCCGACCGGCTGGGCCTGCATCGCAACACATTGCATCAGCGCATCCAGCGTATTGAAAAACTGACCGGCTACCCGGTCAGCCACCCTCAGTTTCATCTCAACGCCTCGGTCGCGCTGGTGATCTGGCGTTTATCGCAAAACCATTTACAGGACCCACCATGAAAATTATTAACGCTCGCCTGCGCCGCCAGGAGGCGCTGTTTACTCTTGACCTGCAGGACGGGATGATTCACCGCATCACCGCCCAGGCCGCGATGCAGACTGCCGACGCCGGGGATATCGACGCCCAGGGCCGGCTGGCGATCCCGCCCTTCGTCGAGCCGCATATCCATCTTGACGCCACCCTCACCGCGGGCGAGCCGGAGTGGAACCGCAGCGGCACCCTGTTTGAAGGCATCACCCGCTGGAGCCAGCGCAAAGCGAGTATTACCCCGGAGGACACCCGCCAGCGGGCGCTGAAAACCATCGGCATGCTGCGCGACTTCGGCGTCCAGCACGTCCGGACCCATGTGGATGTCACCGATCCGTCGCTGGCGGCCCTGAAGGCGCTGCTGGCGGTGAAACAAGAGGCCGCCGATCTTATCGATCTGCAGATTGTCGCCTTCCCGCAGGAGGGAATCGAATCGTACCCCGACGGCCGCGGACTCATGACCCGCGCCATCGAGATGGGCGCCGACGTAGTGGGCGGCATTCCGCACTATGAGAACACCCGCGACAAAGGGGTCAGCTCGGTGATGTTTTTGATGGACCTCGCCCAGCGCTACGGCCTCCTGGTGGATGTCCACTGCGATGAAATCGACGATCCGCAGTCGCGTTTCCTTGAAGTACTGGCGGAGGAGGCGCGGGTGCGCGGCATGGGGGCGCAGGTCACCGCCAGCCACACCTGCGCGATGGGCTCTTATGATAACGCCTACTGCTCAAAGCTGTTTCGCCTGCTGAAAGCCTCGGGCATCAACTTCATCTCCTGCCCGACCGAAAGCATTCATCTGCAGGGCCGGTTTGACAGCTGGCCGAAACGGCGCGGCGTCACCCGGGTGGCGGAGCTGGATCGCGCCGGCATCAACGTCTGCTTTGCCCAGGACTCGATTCAGGATCCGTGGTACCCGCTGGGGAACGGCAATATCCTGCGCATTCTGGATGCCGGGCTGCACATCTGCCATATGCTCGGCTATGACGATCTGCAGCGCTGTCTCGACTTTGTCACCGATAACAGCGCCCGGGCGCTGTGTCTGGGCGATAACTACGGCCTCGCCGAAGGCCGCCCGGCGAATCTGCTGATCCTCGATGCGGAAAACGACTACGAGGCCGTTCGGCGCCAGGCACGGGTGCTGACCTCCATTCGCCACGGCAAGGTGATTTTGCAGCGTGAGGTGGAGCACATCCGCTACCCGGCATAGGGCGCAAGGCGCTGCGCGACGACGCCTTTCTGTGATACCTTTTCAGGCAGTGTGCGTGACCGACGCCCGCCCGGGCGTCGGCTTCCTGGATAACAGACGGCGCGAAACGACGATGAGCGATAAAAAATGGATTAAGGCCGAGGACGTGGCCAGACTGGCCGGCGTCTCGCGCTCGGCGGTCTCCCGCACCTTCACCCCCGGCGCCTCGGTGTCGGATAAGACCCGGCAGAAGGTGCTGAGCGCCGCGGAAGCCCTGGGCTATCAGGTGAATATCATCGCCCGGACGATGATCACTGGCAGCAGTAATTTTATCGGCATCGTCACCGCCGGTTTCGACAACCCGTTTCGCAGCAAACTGCTGGCGCCGCTGGTCCATCAGCTGGCGCTCAATGGCTTTATGCCGCTGCTGATGAACGCTGACGATCCGCAGCAGCTCGCCCCCTCGCTTAAACAACTGCTGAGCTATCACGTCGCCGGGGTGATCATCACCTCCGGCGCGCCGCCGCTGTCGCTGGCGGAAGAGTATCTGGCGCGCAAGATCCCCGTCACTCTGATCAACCGTCATGCGGACCTCGCCGGCTGCGATCGGGTGTGCAGCGATAACGCCCAGGGAGCGAAGCTGGTAGCGGGCTTGTTCAGTCGTCGAGGCTGGCAGCAGGTTGGCTTTATTGGCGAAAATCGCGAGAACTTCAGCACCCGCGAGCGCTATGAGGCTTTTATCGCCCGGACGTCGGGTATGACGGTGAGCAGCCGCTTCTGCGACGGCGGCGGCTATCAGGCCGGCTACCAGGCCGCCAGAGAATTGGTTGCTGAAAACCCCGGGGTGCAGGCGCTGTTCTGCGCCACCGATATGCTGGCGCTGGGCGCCCTGGATGGCCTGCGGGACGCCCCCGCCCCGCTGCCGGCCATCGTCGGTTTTGACGATATCCCGCAGGCGGACTGGCAGCCCTATCAGCTCACCACCGTCCAGCAGAATACCGCCCTGCTGGCGCACCACGCGGTGGATCTGTTGATGACGCGGATCGCCCGCTTCAGCCTGCCCTCACGCCATCGCGAAGTGCCAGTGAAACTAATTATTCGTCATAGCGCTAAATGAAAAAATCATTTTATGCTGGAGCGATCACAGAATCTTCTGCGAAACCCGGCCACACTCATTCGGCCCTTCGGGGCTGTTTTTTTTACGCAAAATGCACACGTGTGCAAAATAGGGAGTCACTATGCAATCTCAGGAATCAGAAGCGCTACAGGCCCGCTACCGTCTGGCCTGCGAGCTGGCGAAGGCGGGGGCTGAGCTGGCGTTTGAATACTATCAACAGCGCGAGGCGCTGACCGTCGACCATAAAGGCGATGACCTGCAGGATGTGGTCAGCGTGGCCGACAAACGGGTGGAGGCCTTTGTCAAACAGCGCATTCAGAGCGCGTTTCCGCAAGATGGCTTTCTCGGCGAAGAGAGCGGCACCCGCCTGCCCGACGCCCGGATCCTGTGGGTGGTCGACCCCATCGATGGCACCAGCTGTTTCCTCAACGGCCTGCACACCTGGTGCCTGTCGCTGGCGATCGTCGCCGACGGCGAACCGGTCATCGGCGTGGTCTACGACCCCAACCATCGCGAGCTGTTTCACGCCCTGCGGGGCCATGGCGCCTGGCTCAACGACGCCCCGATCCGTCCACACCCCGCGACGACGGTCAAAGAGGGCGTGATGGGCGTCGGCACCTCGCATCGCGTCACCCCGGCGGACTTTCTGCCGTTTCTGCAGGCGCTGCTCAGCGACGGCGGCATGTTTATCCGCAACGGTTCCGGGGCGTTGATGAGCGCCTGGGCGGCGGCTGGCCGGTTGATTGGCTACTACGAGCCGCACATGAACCCGTGGGACGCCCTGCCGGGGCTGGTGCTGATGCGCGAAGCGGGCGGCGCCAGCAACGATTTTCTGGCTCAGGAGGGGATCCAGCGCGGCAATCCGCTGCTGCTGGCCAGCCAGACGCTGTACCCGCAGCTGAAAAAGATGATCCCCCAACCCTTACATTAACCCTTACGGGTCAGGCTATCTCTGATTATGTACTCTACACAGTAACGATAACTTCACTCACGGACGAACCACATCAATCAGTCACGCCTCCGACCTGCGGAGAACCACTTATGTCTGGAATTATCGCTTTTTTCCGGGCGTCGCCGCCGAAAGCGGGCGCCGCGTTTGATGAACACCGTTTTCGCCGGGTGCGCTGGCAAACCTTTATCGCCATGACCCTGGCCTACGTGACCTTTTACGTCTGCCGTTTATCATTCACCGTCGCCAAAAGCGCGCTGGTGGAGCTGGGGATCACCCCGACGGAGCTGGGCATGATCGGCTCTACCCTGTTCTTCAGCTACGCCATCGGCAAACTGGTCAACGGCTTTATCGCCGATCACGCCAACGTGGTGCGCTATATGAGCCTCGGTTTATTGCTCAGCGCCGGGATGAACCTGATGATGGGGATGACCACTAACGCCCTGCTGCTGGCCATCTTCTGGGGGATCAACGGCTGGGCCCAGTCGATGGGCGTCGGCCCCTGCGCGGTCTCACTGGCGCGCTGGTACGGCGTTAAGGAGCGCGGCACCTTCTATGGCATCTGGTCGACGGCGCATAATATCGGCGAGGCGGTGACCTATATGGTGATCGCCGCGGTGATCGCCGGATTTGGCTGGCAGATGGGCTACCTGTCCACCGCCGCGCTCGGCGCCGCCGGGGTGGTGCTGCTGGTGCTGTTCATGCACGATTCGCCGCAGAGCAGCGGCTTCCCGTCCATCAACGTCATCCGCGATGAACCGCAGGAGGAGGCCGAAGCGCGCGGCTCGGTGTTTAAAAACCAGCTGCTGGCGCTGCGCAACCCGGCGCTGTGGACCCTCGCCCTCGCCTCCGCCTTTATGTACATCGACCGCTACGCCGTCAACTCGTGGGGGATCTTCTTTCTCGAGCAGGATAAAGCCTATTCCACGCTGGAGGCGTCCGGGATTATCGGCGTCAACGCCATCGCCGGGATCGCCGGGACCATCATCGCCGGCATGCTCTCCGACCGCTTTTTCCCGCGCAACCGCAGCGTGATGGCCGGGTTTATCAGCCTGCTGAACACCGCCGGCTTCGCCCTGATGCTCTGGTCGCCGCACAATTATTACACTGACATTCTGGCGATGGTTATCTTCGGGGCCACCATTGGCGCCCTGACCTGCTTCCTCGGCGGGCTGATTGCCGTCGATATCTCCTCGCGCAAAGCCGCCGGGGCCGCGCTCGGCACCATCGGCATCGCCAGCTACGCCGGGGCCGGCCTGGGCGAGTTTCTCACCGGGATCATTATTGATAAAACGGCGATCCTCGAGAACGGCAAAACGCTGTATGATTTCAGCACGCTGGCGCTGTTCTGGGTGGGTACCGGTCTGGGTTCCGCGCTACTCTGTTTTACCACTGCCGCCATCGTCGCCCGACGCCATGCCGTCGAACGGCAGACCTCGTTCTCCTCATAACCGATTAACGAATAAGGAAGAAGATATGATGCCTGCAAGACATCAGGGGCTGTTACGCCTGTTTATCGCCTGCGCGCTGCCGCTGCTGGCGCTGCAATCTGCCGCCGCCGCGGACTGGCAACTGGAGAAAGTGGTCGAGCTCAGCCGCCACGGTATCCGCCCGCCGACGGCCGGTAACCGGGAAGCCATCGAGGCCGCCACCGGACGACCGTGGACCGAGTGGACCACCCATGACGGCGAGCTCACCGGCCATGGCTATGCCGCCGTGGTTAACAAAGGGCGTGAGGAAGGCCAGCACTATCGCCAGCTCGGCCTGCTGCAGGCGGGATGCCCGACGGCGGAGTCGATTTACGTGCGCGCCAGCCCGCTGCAGCGGACGCGAGCGACCGCCCAGGCGCTGGTGGATGGCGCCTTCCCCGGCTGCGGCGTCGCTATCCATTACGTCAGCGGGGACGCCGATCCCCTGTTTCAGACCGACAAGTTCGCCGCCACGCAGACCGACCCCGCCCGTCAGCTGGCGGCGGTAAAAGAGAAGGCCGGGGATCTGGCGCAGCGTCGGCAGGCGCTGGCGCCAGCCATCCAGCTATTGAAACAGGCGGTTTGTCAGGCCGATAAACCCTGCCCGATCTTCGATACCCCCTGGCAGGTCGAGCAGAGCAAAAGCGGGAAAACCACCATTAGCGGACTGAGCGTGATGGCCAACATGGTGGAAACGCTGCGCCTCGGCTGGAGTGAAAACCTGCCTCTCAGCCAGCTGGCGTGGGGCAAGATCACCCAGGCCAGTCAGATCACCGCCCTGCTGCCGTTGTTAACGGAAAACTACGATCTGAGTAACGATGTGTTGTATACCGCGCAAAAACGCGGGTCGGTGCTGCTCAACGCCATGCTCGACGGCGTCAAACCGGAGGCGACCCCGAACGTACGCTGGCTGCTGTTGGTGGCCCATGACACCAATATCGCCATGGTGCGCACGCTGATGAACTTTAGCTGGCAGCTACCGGGCTACAGCCGGGGAAATATCCCGCCGGGCAGTAGCCTGGTGCTGGAGCGCTGGCGCAACGCGAAGAGCGGGGAACGCTATCTGCGGGTCTATTTCCAGGCGCAAGGCCTCGACGACCTGCGTCGTCTGCAGACGCCGGACGCGCAGCACCCGATGCTGCGTCAGGAGTGGCGTCAGCCGGGCTGCCGTCAGACCGACGTCGGTACGCTGTGTCCCTTCCAGGCAGCTATTACCGCCCTCGGTCAGCGTATCGACCGGCCGTCCGCCCCCACGATAACGATGGTTCTGCCGTAGCGGCGCGGGCCCGGGAAAGCCGTTTTTTCCAGGCCCGGCACGGTGTCTGCTATCCGTTGTCCGGCGCAAACGCCCCGGCGGCGACCTGCGCCGGGGTGACCACCCCGCTGTCCAGCACCCAGCCGCTTATCAGCCCAGCAGGCGTGACGTCGAACGCCGGATTGTAAACGGCAGCCCCCGTCGGCGCCCACTGTACCGCGCCGAAGCTGCCCGCCACCCCGGTCACTTCCGCCGCGGCGCGCTGCTCAATGGGGATCGCCGCGCCGTTCGGGCAATAGCGGTCGAGGGTGGTCTGCGGGGCAGCGACGTAAAACGGGATCTGGTGATAATGGGCCAAAACCGCCAGAGAGTAGGTGCCGATTTTATTCGCCACGTCGCCGTTGGCAGCGATACGGTCGGCGCCGACCCACACTGCGTCCACCTGCCCCTGCGCCATCAGGCTGGCGGCCATTGAATCGGTGATCAGCTGATACGGCACGCCCAGTTCGCCCAGCTCCCAGGCGGTTAAACGTCCGCCCTGCAGCAACGGCCGGGTTTCATCGACCCACACGTTGGCCACCTTTCCCTGCCGGTGCGCCAGCGCGATAACCCCCAGGGCGGTCCCCACCCCGGCGGTCGCCAGGCCGCCGGTGTTGCAGTGGGTCAGCAGTCGACTACCGGACTTCACCAGCGCACTGCCCGCCTCAGCGATGCGGTCGCACAGCTGTTTATCTTCTTCGACCAGACGCAGGGCTTCCACTTCCAGCGCCTGCGGGTAATCTTCCCGGGCCAGCGCCTGCTTCATGCGATCCAGATTATTCATCAGGTTGACCGCCGTCGGCCGCGCCGCGCGCAGCGTCTCCAGCGCCTGCTGGAGTTCATCCCGGTTCAGTCCGCGCTGGGCCAGCAGAGCCAGCAGCAGGCTGGCGGACAGGCCAATCAACGGCGCGCCGCGCACCCGCAGGGCGTGAATATGGTCCACCAGCAGCGCAACGTTATCCGCCGCCAGCCAGCGTTTTTCCTGCGGCAAGGCCTGCTGGTCGAGAATAAAAAGCTGATTTTCACTCACCCGCAGGCTGGTGGTCTGTAATGTCTGCATGTCGTTAAATCCCTGTTGCGTTGTTGTATCACATTGTGTCAGGATGGAATCCAGAAGTATAGACGTCTGAACGGCTTAATCAGAATTCGAGGATCGAGGCAATGTCGCAATACCATACCTTCACCGCCCACGATGCCGTGGCTTACGCGCAACAGTTCGCCGGCATCGACAACCCATCGGAGCTGGTCAGCGCGCAGGAAGTGGGCGATGGCAACCTCAATCTGGTGTTTAAAGTGTTCGATCGCCAGGGCGTCAGCCGGGTTATCGTCAAACAGGCCCTGCCCTACGTGCGCTGTGTCGGCGAATCCTGGCCGCTGACCCTCGACCGTGCCCGTCTGGAAGCGCAGACCCTGGTCGCCCACTATCAGCACAGCCCGCAGCACACGGTAAAAATCCATCACTTTGATCCCGAGCTGGCGGTGATGGTGATGGAAGATCTTTCCGACCACCGTATCTGGCGCGGGGAGCTTATCGCTAACGTCTACTACCCGCAGGCGGCCCGCCAGCTTGGCGACTATCTGGCGCAGGTGCTGTTTCACACCAGCGATTTCTATCTCCATCCCCACGAGAAAAAAGCGCAGGTGGCGCAGTTTAGTAACCCGGCGATGTGCGAGATCACCGAGGATCTGTTCTTTAACGACCCGTATCAGATCCACGAGCGCAATAACTACCCGGCGGAGCTGGAGGCCGATGTTGCCGCCCTGCGCGACGACGCGCAGTTAAAGCTGGCTGTGGCGGCGCTGAAGCACCGTTTCTTTGCCCATGCGGAAGCGCTGCTGCACGGCGATATCCACAGCGGGTCGATCTTCGTTGCCGAAGGCAGCCTGAAGGCCATCGACGCCGAGTTCGGCTATTTCGGCCCCATTGGCTTCGATATCGGCACCGCCATCGGCAACTTGCTGCTTAACTACTGCGGCCTGCCGGGCCAGCTCGGCATTCGCGACGCCGCCGCCGCACGCGAGCAGCGACTGAACGATATCCACCAGCTGTGGACCACCTTCGCCGAACGCTTCCAGGCGCTGGCGGCGGAGAAAACCCGCGACGCGGCCCTGGCTTACCCCGGCTACGCTTCCGCCTTTCTGAAGAAAGTCTGGGCCGACGCGGTTGGCTTCTGCGGCAGCGAACTGATCCGCCGCAGCGTCGGGCTGTCGCACGTCGCGGATATCGACACTATCCAGGACGACGCCATGCGCCATGAATGCCTGCGCCACGCCATTACCCTCGGCAAAGCGCTGATTGTACTGGCCGAGCGTATCGACAGCGTCGACGAGCTGCTGGCGCGGGTACGCCAGTACAGCTGAGTTCGGCCTGTTGCCCTCACCCCAACCCTCTCCCACAGGGAGAGGGAGCAAACCCTAAAAAAGTGCAATCTTCAGGGTTTGCCCGGCGGCGCTGCGCTTGCGCGGGCCTACAGATAACTGCATAACGGTTTGATATTGCAGTCTTTCGTAGGCCGGGTAAGGCGAAAGCCGCCACCCGGCAGAAATGCGAGCACAATTTTGCGTTTACCTTGCCCTCACCCCAGATATTCAATCACCGACAGCCCGCCGTTATAATCGGTGCTGTAGATAATGCCCTGCGCATCGACAAACACGTCACAGGACTGGATCACCTGCGGGCGGCCGGGACGGGTATCCATCATCGTCTTCGGCGCCGCCGGCACCAGCGCTCCGGTCTCCTGCGGACGATATGGGTTAGATATATCGTAAGCCCGCACGCCGGCATTCTGATAAGTGGCGAAGATAAGCGTCGAGCTGACAAAGCTGCCGGGACGATTCTCATGCAGGTTGTGCGGGCCGAAATGCGCCCCTTTCGCCACATAATCCGCTTCGTCCGGCGGCGGGAACGTGGCGATGCTCACTGGGTTTGACGGCTCGCGGATATCGAACAGCCAGATCAGCTTCTCGCCGTCCTCCTGATTGTCGAGCACCGCTTCGTCGAGCACCACCAGCAGGTCACGATCCGGTAGCGGCAGCGCGGTATGCGTCCCGCCGCCGAACGGCGGGCTCCAGTTGCGATGGCTAATCAGCGTCGGCTGGGTACGGTCTTTGACATCCAGCAGCGTCAGACCGCCGTCGCGCCAGCTGCCATAGGCGGTATCCCCGGCAATAATGGCGTGATGCAGCGCATAGCGTTTGCCCTGCGGCCAGTCCGGTGTTTCACCGCCGGCCTGGTGCATCCCCGGTAGCCACCAGCGCCCGGCCACTTCGGGCTTACGCGGATCGGCCAGATCGATGGTCAGGAAGATGTAGTCGGTAAAACCGTCAATCAGCGCGGACACATACGCCCAGCGGCCGCCGACGTACCAGATGCGGTGAATACCGATGCCGTTAAGCGACAGGAAACTGATTTCCCGCGGCTGCGCGGGAGTGGAAATATCAAAGATGCGCAGCCCGGCGCTCCAGCCCTTGTCCTGCACATCGCTGACCGTGTCGCCCACCGAGCGGGTGTAGTAGACCTTCTCATCAGCAAAACGGGCGTCGGCAAACAGATCCCGGGCGTTGATCACCAGCAGCAGATCGTCATGCGCCTGCAGATGCACGTTCCAGGTGCCCGGCGGCGCGGCAATATAGTTGACGGTGGTGGGCCGGGTCGGATCGCGAACATCCACCACGGAAAAGCCCTGCGACACCATATGGCCGATATAGGCGAATCCGCGATGCACCATCAGCTGCACGCCGTCCGGACGACCGCCCTGATCGCTATGACCAATCAGCCGCATATTGCGGCTGTATTCGGGGGAAGGTAATGCTGACATAGGGGATCCCTTTCGCCCGGTGGCATGGTTTTTCCCCTCTCCCTGTGGGAGAGGGCCGGGGTGAGGGCACCAGGCCGCCCCCCACCGCCACCCGGCTTGATTTTATTTGTTTTTCGCTTCCAGCGTCGCGAACCACGGCGCGATAAAGTCTTCGGTCTGGCCCCAGCCAGGGATAATTTTCCCCAGCGATGCCACGTTCACCGCCCCAGGCTGAGCCGCCAGCAGCGCCTGCGGAATCGCCGCCGCCTTGAAGTCGTAGGTGGCTGGCGTCGGTTCGCCGGCAATCTTATTGGCGATCAGCCGCACGTTGGTCGCGCCAATAAGCTTCGGATCCACCGCCACGCTCACTTTCCACGGGCTGCCAGCTTCGCGCATCAGATGCAGATCCTGGTTGGAAATATCAATGCTGTAGAGTTTGATCTCGGTGCGGCCATTCTCTTTCAGCGCTTTGTAGGCCCCCTGGCTAAAGGCATCCCAGGTGCCCCAGATAGCGTCGATTTTCCCTTTCGGATACTTGGCGAGGATCGCCCCCACCTTGTTAGCGGTGTCGCCCTGCACATCGGATGAAACGGCGCCGATCGACTCCAGCTCTTTAATTCCCGGATTTTGCTTCAGCAGCGTCTGGTAAGCCGCCTGACGGCGCTCCATCGGCGGGAAGCCCGCCACCCACAGCTTGACGATGTTGGCCTTGCCGTTAAAGTCTTTCACCAGCTGGCCAAAAGAGAGCTCGGTCAGTGAGGCGTCATCCTGCTGGCTGACCGTCACCCCGGGGATCTCACCGCTCACCGCGGTATCGAACACCGCCACTTTGATCCCGGCATCCACCGCCTTCTTCACCAGGGCGGTGGAATACGGGTCACGCCCCTGGGAGAGAATAATGCCATCGTATTTCTGGCTGATGGCCTGGTTGACGAAGTCCTGGAATTTGGCGTCATCGCCGTTGCTCAGGAAGGTGCTGATTTTGAAACCGAGCTTTTTGCCCTCCTGCAGCGCCCCGGAGACAAACTGGGTGGTGTTATCGTCAGACCCCAGGTTGCGGATCACCGCAATACGGATCGGGCCGCTGTGCTCGGCAATCGCCGCCGGCACCGGCGTCGGGGCAGTGGCCAGCGCCGCCGTCGACTGCAGCAGACCCAGCGTCATCAGAGAGAGTGCGATCTTTTTCATGCTGTTTACCCTGTAAAATGTTAAGTACGGCGCTGAAAATAGGTCAGTGCCAGCGCGCCAGCCAGGACCAACCCTTTAATAATGTCCATCGCGTAATACGGCACCGAGAGCATCACCAGCCCGTTGGAGAGCACGCCGAGGATCACCGCCCCCACCAGCGTCCCCAGGGCGTTCGGTTTACCGGAGCCCGCCAGCGAAAAGCCGATCCATGCCGCCGCCACCGCGTCCATCAGATAGCCGCCGCCGGCGTTGACCTGCGAGGATCCGATACGCGAGGCCAGCAGAATGCCGCCCAGTCCGGCCAGCAGCGAGGCAATCACGTATGCTGCGACTTTGTAACGAGTGATCCGCAGGCCGGAGAGCCGCGCGGCTTCCGGGTTGCCGCCGATGGCGTACATCCGCCGTCCGTGGGTGGTGAACGACAGCGCCAGCTGAGCGACCAGCGTCACCACCAGCATGATGATGACGATGGTCGGCACCTGCCCCAGCTCGCCAAAGGCCGCCGGGATAGTGCCTTCCGCCATCTCGCCGCTCGGCAGCACCATGTTTTCAGTAATCGAACCGCCGTAGCTGTAAGTCATCGCCACGCCCTGAATCACAAACAGGCTGGCCAGGGTGGCGAGCATGTCAGGAATGCGCAGCACCACGATCAGAAAGGCGTTAAACAGCCCCACCAAGGTGCAGAGCGCGAGGGTGATCAGAATCGCTTCGGTGGTCCCCAGGCCATGCCAGACAAACAGGGAAATCACCAGCGCGTTAGCCAGCGATGCCGTCGATCCCACCGACAGATCAAAGCCGCCAATGGTGAGAGAAATCGACACCCCGATGGCAATCACCGTGACAATCGCGATCGAGCGCAGAATGTTGATGATGTTGAACGGATCAAGGAAGTTGTCCGAGGCGAGGCCAAAGACCGCCACCAGCAGCACCACGGTCAGCAACATGCCCCACTTATAGAGAAAATCAAAAAATCGCTGACGGCCCGATACCGTCGCGTTTACTGCCAGGGCCTTGCTCACGCTGCCGCTCCTCCGGTTGAATAATAAAGCAACGTCTCTTCCCGGGCTTCCGCGCCGGGGATCTCCGCCACAATCCGTCCGTCCCATAGCACGCAGATGCGGTCGCATAAACCGACCAGCTCGGCGAATTCACCCGAGGCATAAATCACCCCTTTGCCTTCCCGCGCCAGACCATCGATCAGCATGAACAGATCGGTTTTCGCTTTCACATCGACCCCTTTGGTCGGTTCGTCAAAAATCAAAACATTGGCATGACTGCGCAGCCATTTGCCAATGGCCACCTTCTGCTGATTGCCGCCGGAAAGACGGCGCAGCGTCTGCCCCGGGCCAGTGGCGCGCACGCCGAGGCGGGCAATCACCTCCTCCGCCCAGCGCCAGGCCTGCCGATGGCCAAACAGGCTCCAGCGCGAAAAGCTGTTATCGGCGCTGACCGCCAGGTTCATCGCGATCGGCTCTTCGATGAAAATGCCCTCTTTGCGCCGCTCCTCCGGGACCAGCGCCAGGCCGCGCCCCACCGAGTCGGCTGGATCGCGCGGTCGCCACGGCTGGCCGTTCAGCTCGCCACGCTGCACCCGGCTTTTGCTGGCGCCGAACAGCGCTTTGCACAGCTCGGTTTTGCCCGCGCCGGCCAGCCCGGCGATACCAAGAATTTCCCCCTTCCGCAGGCGCAGCGAAATATCCTGCAGCAGCGCCTCATCATGCAAACCGTCAATCTGCAGCAGCACCTCTTCGCCGTGCGGCGGGCGCGGCGGCGGGAAGATATCGCTCAGCTCGTGGCCCAGCATCTTTTCGACAATCTGTTCGCCGCTCAGCGGCGCCATCGGGCCGCTTTCAATCAGCCGCCCGTCGCGCAGCACCGTCAGGGTGTCGCAGATTGCCTTCAGTTCATGGATACGATGCGAAATAAACACCACCCCGATCCCCTGCTGCTGCAGACGGCGTACTACCGCAAACAGGCGCTCACTTTCATGCTGATCCAGCGGCGCGGTGGGCTCATCCAGAATCAAAAAGCGGCAATGATGCGACAGGGCGCGGGCCAGCAGGATTTGCTGTTTTTCGGCGAGCGTGCAGCTGTCAATGGAGCGTCTGACGTCCAGCGCCACGTCCAGCTGCGCCAGCGCCTCGCGCGCCAGCTGCCGAACCCGCGACCAGCGAAACGCCATGCCCGGCTCCGCCAGCCTGTCCAGCATGATGTTTTCCGCAATGCTCAGGCCCGGTACCAGCGCCACATCCACCTCCTGCTGCACCAGGTGGATCCCCAACTGTTTAGCATCCCGCGGCGAACGAATGGTGACCGGCTGATCGTTGATCGTCACCTCGCCCTGATAGTGAGCATGCGTCCCGCACAGCACGGCCATCAACGTCGACTTACCCGCGCCGTTGGCCCCGGTCAGGGCATGCACCGACCCGCCATGAAGGGTAAAGTCCACCTTGTTCAGTGCCTGAAAGCCGGAGAAGGCCAGGCTAATGTTATGCATCTCAAGGCGGTTCGCGCTCATCACTGTTCCCGTGCGGTAATTAATCTTCTGATTTAACGAATTTTTCATAGCCGCCGCTGGCTGACAACTGCGTAAAAAGCATAAGATACAACGAAATAATATTAGCCATCTGGATGTCCAGACATAACATCAGTTTAGCCCAACACCTATAAGGACAGCTTCCATGAGCAACAGCGACATCCGCGTCGTACCCGGCCCGGCCAACTATTTCTCCCACCCTGGCAGCCTTGAGCGGCTGAGCGATTTTTTCAGCGCCGACCAGCTCTCGCGGGCGGTGTGGGTCTATGGCGAGCGCGCCCTGGCCGGTGCCGAACCTTTTCTGCCGGCGGCCTTCCACCTGCCGGAGGCAAAAAAGATCCGCTTTACCGGCCACTGCAGCGAACGCGACGTGGCGGAGCTGGTGCAGGCCTCCGGTGACGATCGGGCGGTAGTGATTGGCGTCGGCGGCGGCGCGCTGCTCGACAGCGCGAAAGTGCTGGCCCGCCGCCTGGGGGTACCGCTGGTGGCCATCCCGACTATCGCCGCTACCTGCGCGGCGTGGACGCCGCTCTCGGTGTGGTACAGCGACGCCGGACAGGCCCTGAATTTTGAGATCTTCGATGACGCCAACTTCCTGGTGCTGGTCGAGCCGCGCATCATTCTCAACGCCCCGGCGGAGTATCTGCTGGCGGGCATTGGCGACACCTTAGCCAAATGGTATGAGGCCGTGGTGCTGGCGCCGCAGCCGGAGGCGCTGCCGCTCACCGTGCGGCTGGGGATTAACGGCGCGCTGGCGATCCGCGACGTGCTGCTGGCCAGCAGCGAAACGGCGCTGGCGGACCAGCGCCGCGGCGATCTGACCCAGGCGTTTCGCGATGTGGTAGATGCGATTATCGCCGGCGGCGGGATGGTTGGCGGGCTGGGGGAACGTTACACCCGGGTCGCCGCCGCCCATGCGGTGCACAACGGACTGACGGTGCTGCCGCAGACGGATAAATTCCTCCACGGTACCAAAGTCGCCTACGGCATTCTGGTACAGAGCGCCCTGCTTGCTCAGGACGATGTGCTGGCGCAGTTAGTGCAGGCGTATCAGCGCTTTAACCTGCCGACCACCCTGGCGGCACTGGAGGTCGATATCAATAACCGCACAGAACTGGACCGGGTCATTGCCCATACCCTGCGCCCGGGCGAGTCGATTCACTATTTACCGGTGACGTTAACCCCTGAGGTTCTGCGCGCGGCGTTTGAGAAGGTGGAATACTTCAGCCGTTAATCACCCCGACCGTCTATACCTAATGATGATTCTCACCACTCTCGCAACGAGGTCATCATGCAGATCGATTTAACAGGTAAGAAGGCGCTGGTTACCGGCGCCAGCCGTGGGTTGGGTCGCGCAATCGCGCTGTCGCTGGCACGCGCCGGTGCCGATGTGGTTATTACGTATGAAAAATCGGCCGATAAAGCCCAGGCAGTCGCCGATGAAATAAAGGCGCTGGGTCGGCACGGCGAGGCGGTGCAGGCCGACAGCGCCAGCGCGCAGGCGATTCAGGATGCCGTCACCCATGCGGCCCGGTCCCTCGGCGGGCTGGATATTCTGGTCAACAACGCCGGGATCGCCCGCGGCGGCCCACTGGAATCCATGACGCTGGCGGACATTGACGCGCTTATCAACGTCAATATTCGTGGGGTGGTCATCGCCACCCAGGAAGCGCTGGTGCATATGGCCGATGGCGGACGGATCATCAATATCGGCAGCTGTCTGGCTAACCGCGTGGCCATGCCGGGCATCGCGGTTTACGCCATGACCAAGTCCGCCCTCAACTCCCTGACCCGTGGCCTGGCGCGTGATTTAGGCCCTCGCGGGATCACCGTTAACCTTGTCCATCCAGGGCCGACCAACAGCGATATGAACCCGGAAGACGGGGAACAGGCGGAAGCCCAGCGCCAGATGATTGCGGTCGGTCACTACGGCCAGCCGGAAGACATCGCCGCGGCGGTTACCTTCCTCGCCAGCCCGGCCGCCGGGCAGATCTCCGGTACGGGGCTGGACGTGGATGGCGGTTTGAACGCCTGATCGCACATTTTCTGCAAGCCTCTGTCACCCGGCAGAGGCCTTCCCGCTCCGCCTCGACGGGTTGCGTTTTGCCTCTTACCTGCGTTTTTTCTCCGCTCTACAGTACCCCATAAGAAATTCGGAATTTATCTAATAGTCTTATTATTTCCTTATATTTTGTGTGGGCGTACAGTGGAGGTACAGATGAAGATTGTCTGGTCAAAAACGGCAGATAAGCAATTTTCTAAAATCGATAATCGGTATAAGAGCCGCATTAAATCCAGGCTGGAGAAGATGGATGATAAAGCTTCACCTATCTCGGATATCAAAAAATTGTCCTCTCCCGAAAACCACTACCGGCTGCGATTAGGTGATTACAGAGTCATCTACACCTTTGGGGATCCGCCGGGCGATACCTGCTACGTCGTGGCGGTTAAACGCCGAACCACCACCACCTACCTTCATGAGGAACATACCGAATATGACTATTCAGTACATCAAGGATGAAGAAGGAAAAGACCAGTATGTCGTCATTCCTTACAGTGATTACTTTCGTATGCGCCTGGCGCTGCTGGAGTACGACGACGAGGATGAAAACGATTGGGAAGATATTCCTTATGAATCAGACATCTATGATAACGTCATGCTGCCTGGCGAAGTATGCGACGTGATGCATAAAGAAAACGTCAGCCTGCAGGCCGCGTGGCGCATCCTGCGCGGGCTATCCCAGCAGGAGGTCGCGGCTAAACTCGGCATCAGCCAGTCCGCGGTGTCACAGCTGGAAGCGCTGGACTCCCGTCCGCAGAAGCGCACCCGCGAGAAGCTGGCGGCGATTTACGGCTGTACCCAGGAGCAAATCAGCCTCTATCTCCCCAAAGAGGGTTAACAGCACTTCGCCCCGCCCTTGCCGCCGTAGCGCGCGTCCTGGCGCTCGCGAAAGAACTCTTCATAGGTCATCGGCGTCTGATCCGGGTGGGTTATTCGCATATGCTCGACGTAGTTATCGTAATCCGGCACGCCGATCATCATCTTCGCCGCCTGGCCTAAATATTTTCCCGCTTTGGAAAGGGTGTCGAACATAAGTCATTTCTCTTTTGTTTCCCTCTCCCAAAGGGAGAAGGAGGATCAGAAATGTAGGCCGGGTAAGGCGAAGCCGCCACCCGGCACACCGGTTAATGCGCCCCTTTCGCCTGGGTCTCAATCGCGTCCAGGTTTTCAGGCATTGGCTCATACGGCGTCTCTTTCGCCGTCGGTTTGTCCTCTTTCAGCGCCGCCAGCGCGGTTTTAATCGAGAACAGCGCCAGCACCACCACCACAATCATAAAGAAGATGGTCAGCCCGGCATCGAGACGGTTGTTAAACACCAGCTGCGCCAGCTGTGATTCGGTATATTGCGGCGGAATGGTGCCGCTGTCGATCATCGCCTGGAATTTATTAGCGATCGCCAGGAAACCGACTTTGGTGTCCGGGCTGAACGACTTCTGCCAGCCGGCGGTCAGGGTACAGATCAGCAGCCAGCTGGTCGGCAGCAGCGCCACCCACGCGTAGCGCTGGCGTTTCATCTTGAACAGGACCACCGCGCAGAGCATCAGCGCCATCCCCGCCAGCATCTGGTTGGCGATACCGAACAGCGGCCACAGGGTGTTAATCCCGCCCAGCGGATCCACTACCCCCTGATGCAGGAAGTAGCCCCACGCCAGCACGCACAGCGCAGTCGCCAGCAGGTTAGCCGGCAGCGAGCTGGTTTTTTTCAGCCCCGGGCTAATCACGCCCAGCAGATCCTGCAACATGAATCGCGCCGCGCGGGTGCCGGCATCAACCGCCGTCAGGATAAACAGCGCCTCAAACAGAATGGCGAAGTGGTACCAGAACGAGACATCCATCAGCCCGCCCAGCGAGCCGTGCAGGATGTAGGCCATCCCCACCGCCAGGGTTGGCGCGCCGCCGGCGCGGGAGATAATCGACTGTTCACCCACCTCACTGGCGATCTGATGCAGCGTATCAGGCGTAATGCTAAAGCCCCAGCCGCTCACCACCTGCGCCGCCGAGGCGACGACATCGGTGGTTCCCGCCGGCGCCAGCACCGCCATCGGGCTGTTCATCGCGAAGTAGACGCCTGGGTCGATGATACAGGCCGCCACCAGCGCCATAATGGCGACGAAGGATTCCATCAACATGCCGCCGTAGCCGATAAAGCAGGCCTGGCCTTCGTTGGCCAACATTTTCGGCGTGGTGCCGGAGGAGATCAGCGCGTGGAAGCCGGAGACCGCGCCGCAGGCGATGGTGATAAACAGGAACGGGAACAGGTTGCCGCTCCACACCGGGCCGGTACCGTCGACGAACTTGGTCAACGCCGGCATGGTCAGGGTCGGGCGCATAATCAGAATGCCAATCGCCAGCCCAACAATGGTGCCGATTTTCAGGAAGGTGGAGAGGTAGTCGCGCGGGGCCAGCAGCAGCCAGACCGGCAGTACCGCGGCAATAAAGCCGTAGCCCACCAGGATCCAGGTCAGCTGTACGCCGGTGTAATCAAACCACGGCGCCCAGGTCGGGCTTTCCGCCACCCAACCGCCGGAGATGATGGCGAACACCAGCATCACCAGGCCGATCACCGACACCTCGCCGATGCGTCCCGGACGCAGGTAACGAATATAGATGCCCATAAAGATCGCCAGCGGAATAGTAAAGGCGACGGTATAGGTGCCCCACGGGCTGTGGGTCAGCGCTTTCACCACGATCATCGCCAGGACCGCGAGGATGATGACCATGATCATAAAGCAAGCCACCAGCGCCAGGACGCCTGCGGTCGGCCCCATCTCCTCTTTGACCAGTTCGCCAAGCGAGCGGCCATCGCGACGGGTCGAAACAAACAGCACCATAAAGTCCTGTACTGCCCCGGCCAGCACCACGCCGGCGAGGATCCAGATCATCCCCGGCAGGTAGCCCATCTGCGCGGCGAGCACCGGGCCCACCAGCGGTCCTGCCCCGGCAATCGCCGCAAAATGGTGACCGAACAGCACTTTCTTGTCGGTTGGAACGTAGTCGAGGCCATCGTTATGCCGCACCGCCGGCGTCATTCGCGTCGGGTCAACGCCGAGCACGGTTTTGGCGATATACAGACCATAGAAACGATACGCGATCAGATAGACGCAGACCGCGGCGACGACAATCCACAGCGCGTTGATCTGCTCACCCCGGTTTAAGGCGATATAGCCGAGGGCAAAGGCGCCGATCACGGAGAGCAATGTCCAGATGAGGTATTTCCCTGAATTATTCATTGTTGTGGTCCACCGGTAGGGTAATCAGGATGTTACATTTTGTTTCTAGATCACAACGCAGAATTTAACAACATCGAAACAGCGCAGATGCCGTACGCCCACAGAGATTTGTCTCACATTGCTAGCGAGATCACTTAAGGCAGGAAAATGAATGAAAGGATTACCGTGAACGGTGCCGTTTTTTTTGTCGGGTGGCGGCTAACGCCTTACCCGACCTACAGATCCGTAGCCCGGCTAAGCGCAGCCCGAGCAGGGAAATTCCCGGATGGCGGCGCGCTGCGCCTTATCCGGGCTACTCATTGCGCCGATACGTAGCCCGGCTAAGCGTAGCGCAAGCCGGGGAAATAGCGGCTCCTTAGCCCAGCACCGCGGTGCCCAGACGACAAGTACAGCAGCGCCGCCCCTTCTCGTCATACACCACTATCTCCCAGCTCTGGCTCTGGCGGCCAAGATGTAGCGGACGGCATTCGCCGCGCACTTTCCCGCTGGAGACCGCCCGGTGATGGCTGGCGTTCAGCTCAGTCCCGACGACGCACTGCCCCTCTTCGGTCATCAGCCAACCGGCCATCGAGCCCAGCGTCTCCGCCAGCGCCGCGGAAGCGCCGCCGTGCAGCAGGCCAAACGGCTGATGGGTGCGCGCATCCACCGGCATCTCCGCCTCCAGCAGCCCCGCTTCCAGCCGGGTGTAGACGATCCCCAGATGCGCCACCATAGTGTTTTCGCTGCTGGCGTTCAGCGCCGCCAGCGTGAGCTCTCGCTTCCAGGCCATTTACGCCCCCAGCGTCGAGCCGCCATCAACCACAATATCCTGCAGGGTAATATGGCTGGCGTGAGAAGAGGCGAGGAACAAAATGGTATTGGCGATCTCCTGCGGACGAGCGATTTTACCCAGCGGGATCCCGAGCTTAAACTGCTCGCCGAAGCCGCGGATCCGCTGCTGCTCGGCATCGTCGCTAACCCACAGGGTGCGCTGCATATCAGTATCGGTAGAGCCCGGCGAGACCAGATTACAGCGCACCCCGCTGCCCGCCAGCTCAAGGCCAACGGTTAACGCCAGGCTTTTCAGCGCCGCTTTCGAGGCGCCATAGGCGCTCATGCCGATACGCGGCGTATGCGCGGCATCGGAGGCGACGGTAACGATCGCCCCGCCCCGCTGACGGCGGAACTGGGCCATCGTCTGCTGAAACAGATTAAACGCGCCGCCAACGTTGACCGCGAAGGTTTGCTGCCAGTCTTCCGCGCTCAGCTGATCGGTGGCGCCCATGCGCAGGATCCCGGCGGCGTTCACCAGCACGTCCAGTCGTTCGATGTTGTTGAGCAGCCGCGCGCACACGTCGCGAACCTGGTCGGCATCGGCGACGTCCAGCGTTTCGGTGGCAAACGGGTAGCCTTCGCCGGCAAAGGCAAGGTCGAAACCGGTGACGTTAGCCCCGGCCTCGACGAAAGCCAGCGCGGTGGCATAGCCGATCCCTTTACCTGCGCCGGTCACCCACACGGTCTGGCCGCGAAAATCCAGCGCCGCCATTATTGCACCTCACGGGAGAGCAGCGCCCACCAGGCGTCGATGGTCGGGTTCTTCGCCAGCATCACGAAGTCGATATCGCCGTGCACTTTGCGCCAGCGGGCGGCCAGGGCCATCATCCGCACCGAATCCAGACCGTAGTCGATCAGGTTTTCATCATCCAGCGGTTCGTCGGATTCGTCGAGCAGCGGCAGGATCAGCGTGCGCAGCGCCGCTTTAGAAGCCGGCAGAGGCAGCAATTCTTCGGTCATCACCACGCGGCCGGAGCGGCCGGCGACGTATTTCAGCGCCATCAGGTGCTCTTCACGGCTGAAGTCCGCCAGGGCGTCGGCGACAAAGAACGGTTTGATATCGCGCATGAAAGCATCGGTGGCGGTGGTCATGCAGCCGATATGAGCATAAACGCCGGTGATGATCAGCTGGTCGCGGCCGGCCTCTTTCAACATCTCCTCCAGCGGCGAGCGATGAAATGCGCTGTAACGCCATTTCACCAGCACGGTATCGTCTTCATCCGGCGCCAGCGCGGCAATCACCTGCTGTTGTTCCGGCGAGCGGGTCAGACCCGGCCCCCACATATCATTCAGCAGCGCCCGATCTTCATCGCTCTGCTCTTTCGGCTGGGCGGTGTAGTACACCGGAATGCCGTTCTGTTTGCAGAAGTCGCGCAGGGCGGCAATATTCGCCACCACTTTCTCCATCATCGCGCTGTTTTCGCCCCAGAAGTTGAGGAAATACTCCTGCATATCGTGGATCAGCAGCGCGGCGCGCGACGGCTCAAAGGCCCAGTTGACTTTGTTCGCCGGGATATCGCTGGCTTCCGGCAGCGCATATGCCTGTAATTTAGGGATTGCCATTCTCTGTTCTCCTTCAGCCCAGCTTGCCTTCGGCCAGCCACTGACGTAATTGTTTTTTATCGACTTTGCCCACCGGCGTCAGCGGCAGCGCGGCAACGCACTCCACGCGATCCGGCAGTTTAAATTCAGCCACCCCCTGCTCGCGCAGGAAACGGCGCACCGCGACGGCGCGCAGTGGCGAGGTCACCACCAGATAAGCGCAGCTTTTCTCACCCAGCAGGTTGTCTTCGATGCTGACCAGCGCGGCGTGGATCACCGCCTCATGGCGCAGCAGCAGGTTTTCGATCTCTTCGGCGGCGATCTTCTCGCCTCCGCGGTTGATCTGATCTTTTTCCCGGCCCTGGACGGTGATATAGCCGTCTTCGTCGATCGAAATCAGATCGCCGGAGCAGTAAAACCCGTCAGCGTCAAAGGCTTCTGCGTTATGCTGCGGGCTGTTGTAGTAGCCGCGGAAGGTATACGGCCCGCGGGTCATCAGAAGGCCCACTTCGCCGCGCGGCAGCGGGTTGCCATCGGCATCCGCTACCCACACTTCATCGTCCGGGCACATCGGGCAGCCCTGGGTATGGATGATCCGCTCCGGGCTGTCGTTAAGGCGGGTGTAATTCACCAGCCCTTCCGCCATGCCGAACACCTGCTGCAGCTGGCAGCCGATTTCCGCCGGAATGCGCGCGGCGAGGGTCGCTGAC
Organism: Klebsiella sp. K-Nf6; assembly: GCF_002806655.1. Lineage (NCBI taxonomy): Bacteria > Pseudomonadati > Pseudomonadota > Gammaproteobacteria > Enterobacterales > Enterobacteriaceae > Klebsiella > Klebsiella sp. K-Nf6. The sequence continues at coordinate 146,358 of NZ_PIBN01000009.1, forward strand.
AGGCGCGCGCCGCCAACCTGCAACAGCTCCAGCGATTGCAGTTGCGCGTTGCTGCCCCATTCATGAATGGCCTGCAGCCACAGGCTGACCGCCGGCGGCACCAACGAGGCAACGTTGATCTGATGTTGTTCAATCAGCGGGAAACAGAGGGTGGCGCTCGGGTCGGCGGCGAGGATCACCCGCCCGCCGGCGAGGAAGACGCCGAGCGAACCCGGGGAGCTCATCGCATAGTTATGCGCCGCCGGCAGCGCGTTGAGGTAGCGCGTCTCCGCATTAATCCCGCAGATCTCGTTGCTGCGGCGGATACTGTAGTCGTAATCGTTATGGGTGCGCGGGATCAGCTTCGGCGTCCCGGTGCTGCCGCCGGAGAGCTGGAAAAAGGCCACTTCGTCGGCAGGGGTTGGATTGGCGACAAAGTTATCCGCCGGGCGGTTAATCTCCGTCGCCAGATCGCGCTCGCCGCCGTCGTTATGCAACAGTGCGACGCGCAGGGAAGGATGTTCAGCGATAAACGCATGGAGGAAGCTATCGTCAGCAAACAGCGCGTGCTCGCGATCGGCAATCAGCAGCGCCGGTTTAATCTGCGCGGCGTAGGCGTTAAGCTCGCTGCGCTGATGGCTGAACAGCGCGTTCACTGGCGCGACGCCGATGCGCAGCAGCGCGAAGAAGGTGATGTAAAACTCGGCGACGTTGCCCAGCTGCACCAGCGCGGTTTCCCCGCGCTTCAGTCCCTGGCGCTGCAGCGAGCAGGCAAGGTTGTCCACCAGCTGATTAAACTGGCGGTAGCTAATCTGCCGCTCGCCATCGATAATCGCCACGGCGTCGTTTTCCGCGTGACGGGTGATCAGATTGGTTAACGGCAGATCCTGCCAGTAGCCTTTTTGACGATAGCGGGCCGCGAACGCCTCCGGCCAACGGGTAAATGCAATCATCCTTGCCTCTTAATTCAAGCCAAATACGTTAAGCATGGTGGTCAGTTTGACGCCGGTTTCGCGCCATTCGCCCAGCGGCGAGGAGGCCGGAACGATGCCCGCGCCGGCAAACAGGCGCAGTGTACGCTGCTGCAGACGCGCGCAGCGGATGGTTACCACCCACTCACCGTTGCCTTCATCGTCACACCAGCCGACGATGCCGCCGAACAGCTGGCGGTCGAAGGGTTCCAGTTCGGCAATCAGGCGCTTCGCCACCTGGTGTGGGAAGCCGCTCAGCGCCGGGGTCGGGTGCAGCAGACACGCCAGCGACATGGCATTTTCTTGCGCCAGCGCGGTGCCTTCGATTGGCGTCGCCAGATGCCAGAGCGTCGGCGTCGTGATCAGCTGCGGCGATGCCGGCAGCGACAGCTGGCTGCTGCGCGGGCCCAGCACGCTCTTCATCGCCTGGGTCACCAGCTCGTGCTCGTGGCGATCTTTGCCGGATGCCAGCAGCCTGTTACCCGCTTCCCGGTCCAGCACATCGTCCGGTTGACGACGAGCGGAGCCAGCCAGCGGCAATGAGCTGAAGCGCGGCCCTTCTTTACGCAGCAGCAGCTCCGGGCTGGCGCCCAGCAGCACGCCGCCGTCGGAGAGCGGCACGTGGAAGTTAAAGCTGGCGGGGTTCTGGGCGATCAGTCGCTCCATCAGCGCGCCGCTGTCGACGCGGTCGCGGGTGGTAATATCGATAAGCCTTGAGAGCACCACCTTGTCCACTTCCGGGGTGGCGGTCAGCGCGGCAGCGCGTTCCACCATGGCTAAAAACGCGTCCTGCTCCGGGATCTCCCGGCGTTCCACCACTTCCATTGTCTCCAGCGGCGCGGCGTAGCGGGCGGAACGCTGTTTTTCCGGACGAGAGAACGCTTCCCAGCGCTCGGGGATATAGAGCTCGGAAGGCTGACAGGTGTCGAACGGGATAGCCCCCACCATCACCGGCTTGCGGATCCCCGCCGCGCGGGCGTCGGCAAAAGCGGCGGCCAGTTGCTGCTGGAACTCACCGTTCAGCGCATCGCCGCCGACGGCGGGATGTGAAAAGCGGCGGAAGCAGCCGGAGGTGCTAAAACTGCGGTACGGCGACATAAAGAAGAAGCTGTCCGGAGACAGGGTCTGGGTGTGTTTCTGTACATCCTCAGCCAGTGACGTTTCCATATCATCCTCCAAAAACGATAAATATATTACGAATAATTATCATTTGTATTTTGGTTGGCTAACCTAAAAGGTATTGCCCGCCATGTCAACCGCGTTACGTCATTGCGCGCCACTTTGGCTTGCATCCTGCTGACGCAAAGTTGAAAATGAGACGCATTTATTACCTTTCGAATCAGGATGCGATGACGTGAACTACTTTTCTTTCTGCCGCCGCAGTGCGCTGACCGGCATGCTGTTGCTTTTAGGAATTACCTCAGCCCAGGCGGCGGACTGGCCGCGCCAGATCACCGACAGCTACGGGACGCACACCCTGGCGAGCCAGCCGCTGCGCATTGTCTCCACCAGCGTGACCCTCACCGGCTCGCTGTTGGCGATTGACGCCCCGGTGGTCGCCAGCGGCGCCACCACGCCGAACAACCGCGTGGCCGATAGCCAGGGATTTCTGCGCCAGTGGAGCGAGGTCGCCAAAGCCCGTAAGCTGGCGCGGCTGTACATCGGCGAACCGAGCGCGGAAGCGGTGGCCGCCCAGATGCCGGATCTGATCCTGGTGAGTGCCACCGGCGGCGACTCTGCCCTGCCGCTGTACGATCAGCTCAAAACGATCGCCCCGACGCTGGTCATCAACTATGACGATAAAAGCTGGCAAACTCTTCTCACCCAGTTGGGGCAGATCACCGGCCATGAGCAGCAGGCCAGCGCGCGCATTGCCGACTTCAATAAACAGCTCGTTTCGTTAAAAGAAAAAATGAAACTGCCGCCGCAGCCGGTGACCGCCCTGGTCTATACCGCCGCCGCACACAGCGCCAATATCTGGACGCCGGCATCGGCCCAGGGGCAGATGCTCGAACAGCTGGGCTTTAGCCTGGCGACGCTGCCGGGCGGCCTGCCCGCCAGCCATAGCCAGGGTAAACGCCACGATATCGTGCAGCTGGGCGGGGAGAACCTCGCGGCCGGTCTGAACGGCCAGAGCCTGTTCCTGTTCGCCGGCGACCAGAAAGATGCGGATGCCATCTACGCCAACCCGCTGCTGGCGCATCTCCCGGCGGTCGAAGGTAAACGCGTCTACCCGCTGGGCACCGAGACCTTCCGCCTTGACTACTACAGCGCCCTGCTGGTGCTCCAGCGTCTCTCCAGCCTGTTCGGCTAACGCGGGCCGTACCATCACTTGCCGGGCGGCACTGCGCTTGCACCGGCCTACAATGCCCGAGACCGTAGGCCCGGTAAGGCGCAGCCGCCACCGGGCATCAGGACGGGTACGCAACCTGAACTCTTTGCCGGGCGGCGCTGCGCTTGCCCGGCCTACAATGCCAGCCCCCCCAGGCCAGACCGTAGGCCCGGTAAGGCGCAGCCGCCACCGGGCATCAGGACGGGAATGCGGCCTGAACTCTTTTGCCGGGCGGCGCGGCGCTTGCACCGGCCTACAATGCCAGCGCCCTCCAGGCCAGACCGTAGGCACGGTAAGGCGTAGCCGCCACCGGGCATCAGGACGGGAATGCGGCCTGAACTCTTTTGCCGGGCGGCGCAGCGCTTGCACCGGCCTACAATGCCAGCGTCCCCCAGTCCAGACCGTAGGCCCGGTAAGGCGCAGCCGCCACCGGGCAATCGCACCCTACTTAACTTTCGTTGACGATTTCCGGGCGCTGGAAACGGCGCAGCTCGCGTAGCAGCCCCACCAACAGCACGCCGACGAGCGCCAGTGCCCAGCCGCTGGCGCTGGCGGAAGCCGCCGGGGCCATCACCGCCCCTAAGCCACCGAGCAGCGCCGCGCCGATGGCGTCGCCGGTGACGTTTTGCGCGGTCCACAGACCATTAATCCGCCCGAGCATATTTTCCGGCGTCTGAGTCTGGATCAGGGTGTACTGCAGCAGCGAGCTGATGGCGCTCAGCCAGCCAAACAGCGCCAGGCACAGCGCGCCCAACGCCCAGTGCGGCATCAGGCTGAACAGCGCAATGGCGACAAACGATCCCACCGTCGTCGCCAGCATCAGCGCGCCGGGCCGCACCGTCTGGGCCAGCTGGCCGCTGGTCAACGCCCCCAGCGCCGCACCGAGCGGAATAGCGGCATACAGCAGGCCAATCTGTCCGGCCGACATCTGCCAGCTCCCGGCCAGCGCCGGATAGAGCACCCGCACCGCGCTGGCCATGGTCAGCAGACCGCCAAGCAGCGCAATCCCGCCGATAAGCGGGCTCTGGCAGAGGAAGGTCAACCCCGCCAGCAGAGAGCGCAGCGGATGCTCGCGCGGCTGCGGAGGTGGCGGCAGCTGCGGCAGACGCAGCAGGGTTAAGGTGGTGATAAAGGTCCCCGCCGCCGCCAGGCCGAAGTTCCAGGCCACGCCGCCGGTGGCCAGCAGCAGGCCGCCGATCATCGGCGAAATCACCGAGCCAAGACGCACCGTCAGCATAGTGATGGCCCCGGCTTGCATCAGGTTTTCCCGTCCCACCAGCGCCGGCGTCGCCGCCAGCAACGCGGTCACCCCCAACGAGGCGAAGAACCCATCCCAGATCCCCAGCAGGTAGATCGCCGCCAGCGACGGCTCCGGCAGCAGGGCGTTCAGACACAGGCCGACAAAGCCCACGCCGCAGGTGCCGCGCGCCAGCAGGATCAGGCGTTTACGTTCATAGCGGTCAGCCAGCACGCCCCCCACCATCAGGCCAACAAACATCGACGCGCCGGTCAAGGTCACCGACAGCCCGACCTGCCAGGTCGAATGAGTCATCATCTGGATCTGGACCGGAATGGCCACGCCCAGCAGGCCAAGCGACAGAATAGAGATAAAGCGAGCGATAAAAACGGCGCGAAACGCCGGGTGAGTTTTCAGCAGGCTGAGATTGAGCAGCCAGGATTGTCGGTTCATTACAGCGCCTTGTCGTTATTTTTAATACCCTTTTTACTGTGGGTCATGCTACCATAGCTGAATAAAATCGATAACGATAATTACTATCATTATCATATCAGGGATGTCAGTTATGTCGTTTTCTACGACCGCGGTACGCTCTGTCGCCGTGCCCGGATTGTTGCTGTTACTCGCCTTAGCCGCCGCGCTTAGCCTGACCATCGGCGCTAAATCGTTGCCGATCGGCACGGTATTCACCGCCTTCAGCGGAACCTGTCAAAGCGCCGACTGCACCATCGTGCTGGACGCGCGCCTGCCGCGTACCCTGGCCGGTCTGCTGGCCGGCGTCGCCCTCGGTCTCGCCGGCGCGCTGATGCAGACGCTCACCCGCAACCCGCTGGCCGACCCCGGCCTGCTGGGGGTCAACTCCGGCGCCAGCTTCGCCATCGTCCTCGGCGCGGCGCTGTTCGGGATCACCTCCCCGCAGGAGCAACTGCTGCTGGCGTTTTGCGGCGCGCTCTGCGCCTCGCTGCTGGTGGCCTTTACCGGCAGTCAGGGCGGCGGCCAGCTGAGCCCGGTGCGCCTCACCCTCGCCGGGGTCGCCCTTGCGGCGGTGCTGGAGGGGCTGTCCAACGGCATCGCCCTGCTCAACCCGGACGTCTACGATCAGCTGCGCTTCTGGCAGGCCGGTTCGCTGGATATCCGCACCCTGCAGACGCTGAAAATTGTCCTGCTGCCGGTGGTGATGGCGGGGATCGCCGCCCTGCTGCTGAGCCGGGCGCTTAACAGCCTGAGCCTCGGCAACGATACCGCCACCGCCCTCGGCAGCCGCGTCGCCCGCACCCAGCTGATCGGCCTGATCGTCATCACCGTCCTGTGCGGCAGCGCCACCGCCGTCGTCGGCCCCATCGCCTTTATCGGCCTGATGATGCCGCATATGGCGCGCTGGCTGGTGGGGGCCGATCATCGCTGGTCGCTGCCGGTCACCCTGCTCGCCACCCCGGCCCTGCTGCTGTTTGCCGACGTGATTGGCCGCCTGCTGGTGCCCGGCGAACTGCGGGTATCGGTGGTGAGCGCCTTTCTCGGCGCGCCGGTGCTGATCTGGCTGGTGCGCCGCCAGCCGCGGGGAGGTGGCCTGTGATTGCCCCGTCCCGCCGCCTGATAGCCAGTTGCCTGGTGCTGATGGCCGCCAGCCTGCTGATTTCCCTGCTCGGGCTGGCGCAAGGCCCGGTGCCCCTGACGATTGACCAGGTGTTCTCGGCGCTGTTCGGCGATGCGCCGCGCAACGTCGCGATGGTGGTGAACGAATGGCGGCTGCCGCGGGTGTTAATGGCGCTGCTCATCGGCGCCGCGCTCGGCGTCAGCGGCGCCATTTTCCAGTCGCTGACCCGCAACCCGCTCGGCAGCCCGGACGTGATGGGCTTTAACACCGGCGCCTGGAGCGGCGTGCTGGTGGCGATGGTCCTCTTCGGCCAGAACCTGACGGCGATTGCCCTGGCGGCGATGGCCGGCGGGGTGTTGACCTCGCTGGTGGTCTGGCTGCTGGCCTGGCGCAACGGGATCGAGACCTTCCGCCTGATCATTATCGGCATCGGCGTGCGCGCCATGCTGGTGGCATTCAACACCTGGCTGCTGCTGCGCGCCTCGCTGGAGACCGCCCTTTCTGCGGGCCTGTGGAACGCCGGATCGCTTAACGGCCTGACCTGGGGTAAAACCTGGCCGTCGGCGCCGCTGATCCTGTTGATGCTGGTGGGCAGCGCCCTGCTGGTTCGCCGGATGCGACTGCTGGAGATGGGCGACGATACCGCCTGCGCGCTGGGGGTGCAGGTCGAGCGTTCGCGCCTGCTGCTGATGCTGGTGGCGGTGGTGCTCACCGCCGCCTCGACGGCGCTGGCCGGGCCGATCTCATTTATTGCGCTGGTGGCACCGCATATCGCCCGCCGCCTGAGCGGCACGGCCCGCTGGGGACTGACCCAATCGGCCCTGTGCGGCGCGCTGCTGCTGGCGCTGGCCGATTACGGCGCCCAGCGGCTGTTTATGCCGTGGCAGCTGCCGGTTGGCGTGTTAACCGTCAGCCTCGGCGGTATTTACCTTATTGCATTGTTGATTCAGGAGTCCCGCAAAAAATGAGTGCTGTCCCCTCCCGTTTGCGCGGCGAGCAGTTAACCCTGGCCTACGGTAACAAGACCATCGCCGAGTCGCTGAACGTGACCATCCCTGACGGCCACTTCACCGCCATTATCGGCCCCAACGGCTGCGGCAAGTCGACGCTGTTGCGCACCCTCAGTCGCCTGATGACGCCGGCCAGCGGCCACGTCTGGCTCGACGGCGCGCAGATCCAGCAGTACGCCAGTAAAGAGGTTGCCCGCCGCATCGGGCTGCTGGCGCAGAATGCCACCACTCCTGGCGATATCACGGTGCAGGAGCTGGTGGCCCGTGGGCGCTATCCGCACCAGCCGCTGTTTACCCGCTGGCGCAAAGAAGATGAAGAGGCGGTGAACAAGGCGATGCGGGCGACCGGGATCAGCGATCTGGCGCTGCAGAGCGTCGACACGCTTTCCGGCGGCCAGCGGCAGCGGGCGTGGATTGCGATGGTGCTGGCCCAGGAGACGGCGATTATGCTGCTTGATGAGCCAACCACCTGGCTGGACATCAGCCATCAGATCGATCTGCTGGAGCTATTGAGTGAGCTGAATCGCGAGAAGGGCTATACCCTGGCGGCGGTGCTGCACGATCTTAACCAGGCCTGCCGCTACGCCACCCACCTGATCGCCCTGCGCGACGGCAAGATCGTCGCCGAGGGGGCGCCGAAGGAGATCGTCACCGCCGATCTGATTGAACGGATTTACGGTCTGCGCTGCACGATCATTGAAGATCCGGTGGCGCATACGCCGCTGGTGGTGCCGCAGGGCCGCCGGTAATCTCCTCTTTCCCCGGCTTGCGCAACGCTGAGCCGGGCTACCTGCTGTAGCCCGAACTCAACCGTTACCCCAGAATCTCCCGCACCACCGGGCCGATGGCCTCAAAGGCCTGTGGGGAGATAATGTCGACGTGGGCGCAGTTCTGGCTGAACACCTCCAGCTCGCCCACCCACGGGCTCCATACGACCTGCGGATCCATCCCCGCCTGCCGCGTCTTCTCCGCCACGAACAGCGTCGCCTTGCCGTCAAACTTCGCGCTGTGGGCGGTGGTTAACAGCCGCACCGCATCGGCATAGTTGCCTTCGATAGCGCTGAACAGCTCGCCAGAGGCTTGCCCCTGCTGGGCGGCGAGGAACGCCTCGCGCTCGCGGTCGATCTCCGCCAGTACCTCGGGATCCAGCCCGTTGGCCTCTTTCTCCGCCCAGTTTTGCGTCTCCGGCGGCCAGGTATCCAGCAGGCCGAGGAAGGCCACCGCTTCGCCGCGCTGGCGCAACCGGGCGGCAATGCCCTGGGCTAAGGTGCCGCCCAGCGAATACCCAAACAGGTAATAAGGGCCGTGCGGCTGCTGCGCCAGCAGCGTGCGCAGATGGTGCTCGCACACCTCGTCGAGGCTGGTGGCGGTGACCATCGGCCCCTGCGGGCGCGGCGACTGAATACCGGTTATTGACCAGCGCGGGCTGAGATAGCGCGCCAGCACGCTGAACTGCCAGGCAAAGCCGGAGGCGGGATGGAAGCAGAACAGCGTCGGGCCGTCGCTCTCGCGCAGCGGCAGAAGCGTATCCAGCCCCAGGCGCCGGGCCTGCTCATCGCTGAGATCGGCGGCCAGCAGCGCGCTCAGTTTGCCCACCGTCGAGGCCACCATCACCTGCCCCGGAGTCACCTGCCGCGCCAGCTGGCGGCTGAGCTGTGCCGCCAGGCGCATCGCCAGTAGCGAATGACCGCCGAGGGCGAAGAAATCGGCGTCGATATCGTTCACCTCGCAGCCCAGCAGCTGGCTGAAGGCGGCGGCGACAAGGGTTTCCATGCCGGGCTCCGGCGGTCGGCCGCTGCGTTCGCCGCCGAGGGTCGGCAGCGGCAGCGCTTTGCGGTCCAGTTTGCCATTGGCACTCAGCGGCAGGTCGGCGAGCTGCATCAGCACCACCGGTACCATATGCGGCGGCAGCTGTTCCGCCAGCCGCGCTTTCAGTGCCGCGGTATCCAGCGGCAGGCCGGAGTCAGAGACCAGATAGCCCACCAGCTGCCGGGCATCGCCGCCGGTCGCCGCCGCCTGATTGAAGACGCAGGCGTGACTCACCGCCTGCGCCACGTCCGGCAGGGCCGACATCACCCGGTCAATCTCGCCAAGCTCGATGCGCTGCCCGCGGATCTTCAGCTGATCGTCGCTGCGGCCAAGGTACTCCACCGCGCCGTTCGTCAGCCAGCGCGCCACGTCGCCGGTGCGATACATCCGCTCACCGGGGGCAAACGGGTCGGCAATAAAGCGGCTGGCGGTGAGGTCCGGACGCCCCAGATAGCCCTGCGCCAGCTGGATGCCGGTGAGATAAAGATCCCCCGCCACCCCCGGCGGCACCGGGCGCATCGCGGCATCGAGAATGCGCAGCCCGGTGTTCCATACCGGCCAGCCAATCGGCACGCTGCTGCCGGTCACCGCCGCCAGCTCAGGGCCGCAGGCCGGATACCAGCTGACGTCCACCGCCGCCTCCGTCGGGCCGTACAGGTTATGCAGCGGCGCGCCGGTTAAGCGCTCCCATTCACGGCACAATTCCGTCGGCAGCGCTTCGCCACTGCAGAATACCCGCCGCAGCGTGCGGCAGGCGGCGACGCTGTCGGCATCCAGCGAGGCGACAAACGCCGCCAGCATCGACGGCACAAAGTGGGTGGTGGTCACGCCGTAGTGGGCGAAGAACTGCTGCATCGCCTGCGGGTCGCGGTGCGCCTCCGGCTCGGCCATCACCAGCTGTGCGCCGGCGATAAACGGCCACCAGAACTCCCACACCGACACGTCAAAACTGCACGGCGTTTTCTGCGCCACCACGTCGTCGGCAGATAACGGATAGCGATCCTGCATCCACAGCAGGCGGTTGACGATGGCGGTCTGGCCGACCATCACCCCTTTCGGCCGCCCGGTGGAGCCGGAGGTAAAGATGATGTAGGCGGTATGGTCCGGTTTTGACAGCGCCAGCGGCGCGTCATCCCCGGCGGCCAGCGGCTGCTGGTAGCAGAGGCTTTCCAGCCCCGGGATATCGCTGAAGCGGGCCAGCTGATCCTCCGAGGTGATCAGCAGCGACGGCCGGGCGTCTTCCAGCATCATCCGCAGGCGATCGTCCGGGTAGCCGGTGTCCAGCGGCAGCCAGGCGGCCCCCGCTTCGACAATACCGTGCAGCGCCAGGGTCAGGAACACCGAGCGCGGCAGGGCTACCGCCACGCTGTCGCCCGGCTTCACGCCGCGCTGACGCAGCAGCTGCGCGAGCGCCACCACCTGCTGACGCATCTCGCGATAGCTGAACTGCCAGCGGGCGTCCGCCAGCGCCGGGGCATCCGGGGTCTTCCGCGCCTGGTCGGCCACCAGCGCGCTGAGGGTGGTGGCAGGCAGCGGCACAGCGGTATCGTTGACCGCCGCCAGCCGGACCAGCTCGTCGGCGGAGAGCATTTCTGCTTCGCCGCAGCGCAGCGCCGGATCGGCGGCGAACTGCGCCAGCAGCGCGGTCAGTCGCGCCATGTGGCGACGGAGCTCGGCTTCATCGTACCGGGCCTTGTTGGCGAGGATCTCCAGCGACAGCCCGCCGGTCTCATCCGGGAACAGCGCCAGCTCGAGATCGTTGACCGGGCCGGTGGCGAGGGTGTGGGTCACCGCCTCGACGCCGTCGATATCCAGCTGGTAATCAAAGACTTTGACGTTCAGCACCGGGCCGAACAGCGGTTCGTCCCCTGCCGCTTTGCCGCTGTCGCGAACGATCTGTTCGGCGTCATAGCGCTGATGGCGGCGCATCTTTTTCAACTGACCGGCGAGGCGCATCGCCAGGTCTGCCAGCGTCTCCTGGGCGACAATATGCACCGCCAGAGGCAGGACATTGAGCACCGGCCCCGTCGAGGTCAGCGCGGCTGAACCCATCCGGCGCATAAAGATAAAGCCCGCCGCGTAGTCCATCCTGTTGCACAGGCGGCCCAGCCACAGCGTGGTGAGCGCCAGCGCCAGGTCAGCGGGCTGACACTGCGGCGCATGGCCGGCCAGGCGGCGGAAGGCGTCGGCGTTCATCTCCAGCTTCATCCGCCAGATATCGCTCCCGGCGGCGCGTCCGCCCAGCGGCGCGGCAGAGAGTGAGGCAGGCGCCGGTAACGCCTGGCGCTGGGCCTGCCAGAAGGCTTTATCCCGCTGCCAGGCCTCGCTGCCGGCGTAGCGCTGGTACTCGTCCACCACCTCGGCGAAGGGGGTGAAAGGCGACTCAGGAGTGGCTTCCCCCCGCTGCCAGGCGCGGTAAATGGCAGCGATCTGCCGGGTTATCGCCGGGAAGCTGAAGCCATCCACCAGCAAGTGGTGATAGCGCTGATACCAGTACCAGCGGTCGTCGCCGACGCGCAGCAGCTGATGGCACACCAGCGGGTTGCCGCCGTCGACACGCAGATCCTGCGCCAGGTCCGCCTGCATCCGCTCCGTGGCGGCGCGATGCGGATCCGGCGCCGTACGCAGGTCAATGATCGCCGGTTCGCCAAAGGTGCGGTCGGCCGCCACCCACTGCCAGACTTCCCCCTCCTCTTCCTGAAAGCGCAGGCTGAGGGTGTCCGCCTGCTGCAGACCGGCGACAATCGCCTTACCCAGCAGCGCCGGGTCGAGTGCGCCCCGCAGTTCAACATAGTGGGCCACGCTCCAGGCGCCTGGCAGAGTGGAGAGGCGCTCGGCCATCCAGATCCCCGGCTGCGCGGCAACCAGCGGTAAACGAGTGGTCATTGTCAGCTCCTTATGACGCATGATGGGCGGGAGTCAGGGTTGACCAGTTGGCCGCCAGCCAGGCGTTGCAGTCCTCGGCCGACTGCGGGGGGCACACCACCGTCCAGCCGTCAGGCAGGGCGCAGTGCCCCGGCCACAGGCTGTACTGCTGCTGGTCATTGCGCAGAATGTAAAACTGCCCTTGCGGATTGTCGAAAGGGTTACTGAATTGCATATCAAACTCCTGTCGTAAAGCGCGGTGCTAAGGGTGCGACAGCAGAGGCTGCCAGAGCTGGATAAGCCCTGCCGTCAGCCCGCCGCGCCAGCAAAGCGCATCATGCCCGCCGTCAACCTGACGCCAGAAAATCGTCTGCTGTGTCGTAGTGAGTTGCGCCAACAGCGCCTGGTTGGCACGAAAAATAATCGGTTCACGCTGGCCCGCTTCCAGCCAGATGCGCAGCCCGGCCGCGGACACCTCGCCCAGGCGGAGACGTTCGCCGATAAAGCCCGTCCCGCGGCCATCGCGATGCGGCCACCAGTAGGAGCCTGACTGGCTGAGTACGCCGCCAAAGCGCTGCGGCCAGTTGAGAGCAGCGAACATCGCCGCCAGGCCGCCGAAGCTTTGCCCGGCCACCACGGTCCGCTCCGGGCGGTCGCTAAACGGGGCGCGATCGCGGACCAGCGGCAGGAGCTCCTCCTGCACCGCCAGCCAGAAATCGCGATGACAGGGCAGCTCAACCCCGCGGCGCTGGTTGTCGATCGCGTCGATCAGCAGGTAGACCGCCGGCGGCAGTCTCCCCTCGCGGGTCAGTGCGGCCAGCGGCGACCACACCGGCATGCTCTCGGCCCAGAACTGGCCGTCGAGCAGGATCGCCAGGGGCCGCGTTTGCGGGTCGACGGCCTCGCCGGGGGTGTAGATCCAGACCCGGCGATGGTTGCCCAGACGCGCGCTGCGCCACTCAAGGCATCGGGCGGGAGGATGCGCCTCATTAAGCCGGTCCCAGCCGGGCTGCGCGGGCGCCTGCGGCATCTCCAGGGCGGACACGCCATGGCCGCGTCCGCCCTGCCAGCTGTGCGGGTTCAGCGGATCGGCTATCGCCCGCGGCAGCAGTTTGCGCCAGCCTTCGCGCAGCAGCGCGCGGTCGGGCGCGTCAGCGCTGAACACCTCAGGGGAAAAATCATCGTCACGGTCGGAGGGAATAAAACAGTAGCTACCGCGCCAGGTCGGCGACAGCGTGGTTCGCCAGGACCAGGCGTCGGTCCCGGGCAGGCGCGTCAGCGATTGCGGCCGCGCATTCTGATGGTGGTCGGTCACCCCGGTGATATAGAGCCATACCCGACGGCGCGGAGAGTGCGTTTCATCCCCCGCCGGATCCCGCCACCAGAACGTCACCTCGATGGCGCCATCCACTGCGCGGCACTGCGGCCCCTGCAGGGTTTGCCACCACTCCTCGCTTCCTGTCCTTAACATTCTGTCATTAACCCTATGTATAGCGTGACTTTTTTAATTAATTGTAATTCTTTATTGATAATATTATTGATAACTATTTGCATTTGCAATAGCGTATTAGCGCGCCGTGGGAAGCGCGTCTTTCACAAAACATGTCGAAGAGAGCTTATTCAGCTAGCGACGGAGTGCCTTTGCCCTCTTCCGGCAACATTTATGCCGCCTCCCCTCCCGGTGGGAAGGGGCGTTTGGGGAACGTGGCGACTAAAGAGCAGGAATAACAATGAATAACAGGATCAAATCCCTGGCCTTGCTGGTCAATCTGGGAATTTACGGGGTTGCTTTTCCGTTAAGCGCAGCGGAAACCGCCACCGACGATAAAAACAGCGCGGCTGAAGAGACCATGGTGGTCACCGCCGCCGAGCAGAATCTGCAGGCGCCGGGCGTCTCCACGATCACCGCCGATGAGATCCGCAAACGCCCGCCAGCGCGCGACGTCTCGGAGATCATTCGCACCATGCCGGGGGTCAACCTGACCGGCAACTCCACCAGCGGCCAGCGCGGCAATAACCGCCAGATTGATATCCGCGGCATGGGCCCGGAAAACACCCTGATCCTGATCGATGGCAAGCCGGTCACCAGCCGCAATTCCGTGCGCCTTGGCTGGCGCGGCGAGCGCGACACCCGCGGCGACACCAGCTGGGTGCCGCCGGAGATGATCGAACGCATCGAAGTCATTCGCGGCCCGGCCGCCGCCCGCTACGGCAACGGCGCCGCCGGCGGGGTGGTGAATATCATCACCAAAAAAACCGGCGATGAGTGGCACGGCTCATGGAACACCTATATGAACGCCCCGGAGCACAAGGATGAAGGCTCCACCAAACGCACTAACTTCAGCCTCAGCGGCCCGCTGGGCGGCGATTTCAGCTTCCGCCTGTTCGGTAACCTCGACAAAACGCAGGCCGACGCCTGGGATATCAACCAGGGCCATCAGTCCGAACGTACCGGGATCTATGCCGACACCCTGCCTGCCGGGCGCGAAGGGGTACAAAATAAAAACATCGATGGTCTGGTGCGCTGGGAATTCGCCCCGATGCAGTCGCTGGAGTTTGAAGCCGGCTACAGCCGCCAGGGCAACCTCTACGCCGGCGACACCCAGAACACCAACACCAACGACCTGGTGAAAGAGAACTACGGTAAAGAGACCAACCGTCTGTATCGCAACACCTACTCGGTCACCTGGAACGGCGCCTGGGACAACGGGGTGACCACCAGCAACTGGGCGCAGTACGAGCGCACCCGCAACTCGCGCAAAGGCGAAGGCCTGGCCGGGGGCACCGAGGGGATCTTTAACAGTAATCAGTTCTCGGATATCGATCTGTCGGATGTGATGCTGCACAGTGAAGTCAGCATTCCCTTCGACTATCTGGTTAATCAGAACCTGACGCTGGGCAGCGAGTGGAACCAGCAGCGGATGAAGGATAACGCCTCCAACACCCAGGCGCTGTCGGGCGGCAGCATCCCGGGCTACGACAGCACTGGCCGCAGCCCATACTCGCAGGCGGAAATCTTCTCGCTGTTCGCTGAGAACAACATGGAGCTGACCGACACCACCATGCTGACCCCGGCGCTGCGTTTCGATCATCACAGCATCGTCGGCAATAACTGGAGCCCGTCCCTCAACCTGTCGCAGGGCCTGTGGGACGACTTCACGCTGAAGATGGGTATCGCCCGCGCCTATAAAGCGCCGAGCCTGTATCAGACCAACCCGAACTACATTCTCTACAGCAAAGGCCAGGGTTGCTACGCCAGTAAATCCGGCTGCTATCTGCAGGGTAACGACGACTTAAAAGCCGAGACCAGCATCAACAAAGAGATTGGCCTCGAGTTTAAACGCGACGGCTGGCTGGCGGGCGTCACCTGGTTCCGCAACGACTACCGCAACAAGATTGAAGCGGGCTATGCCCCGGTCTATACCAACGGCAGCGGCACCGACCTCTACCAATGGGAAAACGTACCAAAAGCGGTGGTGGAAGGCCTGGAAGGGACGTTGAACGTGCCGGTGAGCGAGACCGTCAACTGGACCAACAACATCACCTACATGCTGCAGAGTAAGAACAAAGAGACCGGCGATCGTCTGTCGATTATCCCGGAATATACGCTGAACTCTACGCTGAGCTGGCAGGTACGCGATGACGTTTCGCTGCAGTCGACCTTCACCTGGTACGGCAAGCAGGAGCCGAAGAAGTACAACTACAAGGGTCAACCGGTTACCGGCAGCGAGAAGAACGAGGTTAGCCCCTACAGCATCCTCGGCCTGAGCGCGACCTGGGACGTCACCAAATACGTCAGTCTGACCGGCGGCGTGGATAACGTCTTCGACAAGCGTCACTGGCGCGCGGGCAACGCCCAGACCACCGGGGGCACCACCGGCTATATGTATGGCGCCGGTGCCGAGACCTATAACGAATCGGGCCGCACCTGGTATATGAGCGTCAACACCCACTTCTGATAGCGGGTTCTCCCTCCCCCGCCCTTGCAGGATAAAGGGCGGGGACAACCGCGGTAACCTTGTCCTATGCGCATCCATCACGCCACGCTGTCGCTGGCCGGCTATACGCTGCAGCAGATCGATTTCGACCCGGCGACTTTCCAGCCTGAAGATCTGTTCTGGTTGCCCTATCACGCCAGCCTGAGCAGTTGGGGCCGCAAGCGGCAGGCGGAGCACCTGGCCGGGCGCATCGCCGCGGTGTACGCCCTGCGTGAGGTGGGGGAGAAACAGCCTCCCGCCATCGGCGACCAGCGCCAGCCGCTGTGGCCCACGCCCTGGTTCGGTAGCATCAGCCATTGCGGCCAGCGCGCGCTGGCGGTGATCGCCGATCGGCCGGTGGGCGTCGATATTGAGCGCCGGTTTCCCCCACAGCTGTCGGCGGAGCTGGAGAGCAGCATTATCAGTCCGGCGGAAAAAACGGCGCTGCTGCGCAGCGGCCTGCCCTTTCCGCTGGCGCTGACGCTGGCGTTTTCGGCCAAAGAGAGTGGGTTTAAGGCGACGCCTGCGGCAAATCAGCGCGCGCTGGGGTTCGCCGATTTTCAGATCGTGGACATAACGGCAAGCACCTTAGCGCTTGAGTTTGCGGAGCAACGCTATCCCTTGCACTGGATAGCGTCGGAGGAGCAGGTCATCACGCTTTGCGCATTGCAGCAGTAAACGCCCGCGCTTCACGCGACGGGCGTTCAGGCCATCAGCCCCTTTTTTGCACCAGGGCAACGATGGCGGCGGCATCAAACCCGTGGTACTGGCGCATCCAGCCGCGATCGGCGGCGGCGGCGTACTCCCCGTCCGGGATCCCCAACCGCTGCAGGGCAATGCCCACCCCCGCTTCCGCCAACACCTCCGCCACCAGGCTGCCCAGCCCGCCGTTGACGTTATGCTCCTCGACGGTGATCACCGAACCACACGGCCGGAGCGCCGCCAGCAGCGCCGCGGTATCGCAGGGGCGGATCGACGGCACGCTGACCACTTTCGCCTGGATACCGAGGTCGGCAAGCTGCTGCGCCGCTTCCACTACCTCATGCACCGTCGATCCGGTGGCCACCAGCGCGACGTCCTCGCCTTCACGCAGGGTCAGCACGGCGCCGGGAACGAAGCGATACGACTCGTCAAGCAGCTCCGGCAGCGCCTTGCCATCGAGACGAATATAGACCGGGCCCTGATAAGCAAGGGCATAGTCGATGATCTGCCGACATTCGCGCGGCGTGGAGGGGGCGAAGATCTGGATATTGCCAAAGCCGCGCATCACCGCCAGATCGTCAATGGCATGGTGGGTGCTGGCCAGCGGGCCGTAGCTGGCCCCGGCGTTAAGGCCGAACAGCTTCACGTTGGTGTTGTTGTAGCAGACATCCACTTTGATTTGCTCATTGGCCCGCGAGATAAGAAACGGCGCGGCGTTACAGGTCACTGCCACTTTGCCGCCCAGCGCCAGCCCCGCGGCGGTGCCGACCATGCTCTGCTCAGCGATGCCGACGTTCACCAGCCGACCGGGAAACTGCTTAATAAAGGGGGCGATTTTAGCCGTCGACGTGGAATCGGCCACCACCGGCACCAGATCGACGCCGTTTTCTACGGCAGCAATAAAGGCCTCGACCATGACGTTAGCCAGGTGTTCTGTATTACTCATCTTTCAGTTCCTCCAGCGCCAGAGCGATCTCTTCGCCTTTCGGCACCCGGTGGTGCCACTCCGGGCGCCCCTGGATAAAGGAGATCCCCGCGCCTTTCGTGGTGTTGGCAATAATGACGTTCGGTTTACCGGTCTGCTGTAGCCCCTCGATGGCCGCGACCACCGAGGCCATGTCGTTACCCTGGCACTCGCTGACTTCCATACCGAAGGCGCGCCATTTATCGGCCAGCGGATCGGTATTCATGATTTCGCGCGTCGGCCCGGCCAGCTGGAGGTTGTTCTTATCATTAATAATGACCAGATTATCCAGACCGTAGTGCGCCGCCGCCAGGGCGGCTTCCCAGTTGCTCCCCTCCGCCAGCTCGCCGTCGCCAGTAATCAAAAAAATGCGGCGGGTGCTGTTGCTTTTCTTCGCAGCCAGCGCCAGCCCCACCGCAACAGGCAAACCGTGACCCAGCGCGCCGGTGTTCAGCTCGATGCCCGGCGTTTTCTGCCGCACCGGGTGGCCAGGGAGATGGGAATTGGCATGCTGGTAGGTCTCCAGCCATTCAACCGGGAAGAAACCGGCTTCCGCCAGGACGCAGTAGTAGCACCCCACGGCATGGCCTTTCGACTGGATGTAGATATCGCGCTGCGGGTCGTCGAGCCGGTCCGGCGCGACGTTAAGGACGCGGAAATAGAGCGCGGTTAATAGTTCGACCTGCGAAAGGTCAGCCCCGGTGTGGCCGCCGGCCGGACTATTGGCGTTTAAGCGCACAATGTGGCGCCGCACCGCGCGGGCTTTACGCTCCAGCGTCTGAATATCATATCTGTAGGGATTCATTTCATACCTCTGAATTTATTTTCAGCATGGAATATTTATTCCAGCAAGGACTAAAAAAACCAGATATCCCCATGCCGGGTGGTAAGCCTTCTGCCACAGCGCCCTACTCAGGAACATTCTGCCTCCCGCTCCAGGCGAAGCCCGGATAAACACGTTGACTCGAAATCGCCTTGAATATATATTCAATAATGACTCTTTATTCGATTATGGCCTGGCTGTTTTGTTTTTGTCCATAGCCGATTTTGAGGATTGGCAAAAGTTAGACGCCTGTCACACTTAAGTCTGATTTTTTTTCGCGTATGATAAAAGTCACTACGATAATGGCTGCAGCTAACCGCCTGAAGAAAGGCGATAAATGATTTTCGAGGATTAATATGGCTAAGCAGGATGAACAACGGCTATTGGTTAAGATTGCCACGCTTTACTATCTGGAAGGACGAAAGCAGTCTGATATCGCCCAACTTCTCTCGCTGTCTCAGTCATTTGTCTCCCGCGCCATTACCCGCTGCCAGAAAGAAGGCGTCGTCAAGATCAGCGTCGTTCAGCCGTCCAACATCTTTCTGAAGCTCGAAAAAGGGCTTGAGGATCGCTACGGCCTTAAGCAGGCGGTGGTGGTGGATACCGAGGAAGAGGCCAGCGATCATACCATCAAGCGGGCGATTGGCTCCGCCGCCGCCCACTATCTGGAAACCCGGCTGCGGCCAAAAGATCTGATTGGCGTCTCCTCGTGGAGCTCAACCATTCGCGCGATGGTCGATGAAGTTCATGCGCAAAACCTGAAAGCCAGCGGCGTGATCCAGCTGCTCGGCGGCGTCGGGCCAAACGGTAACGTGCAGGCGACGATTCTTACCCAGACCCTCGCCCAGCGCCTGAACTGCGACGCCTGGCTGCTGCCGTCACAGAGCATCGAGGGATCCATGGAGGAGCGCAACCGGCTGTTGGCCAGCAAAGACGTCGCTGACGTGGTGTCGCGCTTTGATGAAGTGGATATCGCCATCGTCGGTATCGGCATTCTCGAACCCTCCCAGCTGCTGAAAACCTCCGGTAACTACTATCATGAAGATATGCTGCAGGTGCTGGCGGCGCGCGGCGCGGTGGGTGATATCTGCCTGCACTACTACGACAAAAACGGCCATCCGGTGTTACGCGATGATGAAGATCCGGTGATCGGTATGGCGCTGGAGAAGGTCAAAAAATGCCCGAACGTGGTCGCGCTGGCCGGCGGTACCGATAAAGTCGCGGCCATCAAAGGCGCCCTCACCGGCGGCTACATTGATGTTTTAATCACCGATTATCCTACCGCTCGCATGCTGGTTAGCGACTAACCTGCCGCGCTGCTTTTCCTTTCTGCCGCCCTGACGTGCTTTTTTAGCTTCAGGGCTGGCTCTGCTAATGCATTTAAATTCAATCAGTTAATCAACCACTCCAGCCGCCAGCCGCCGCTTTCACCGATCGGCGAAATGTGATTGCCAGCACAATTGATGATTTTTCCGGTAGCCCGTCACCGGGTTTGTGGCTTAAGGTATCAAATAAATAATCACTATCGAATATATATTCAGTGATTAAAAAGATGATAACGAAATGTCACAACATGGCCTGCACAGACGCAGGAGACGGTGGGAGATATTCCTCGTCTCCGCGGTTCCAGGACACCGAGTGACCGAGGAGAGCACGATGCAGGCGACAGCAAAAGAGTTCATCATTGCCCTGGATGAAGGCACCACCAACGCCAAAGCGGTGGTGCTGGATAGCCGGGGCAAGGTTATCGTCAAATTCTCGCAGCCGCTGGCGATCCAAACGCCGCGCGACGGCTGGGTGGAGCAATCGGGCGAAGCGCTGGTTACCGCCTCGCTGGCGGTGATCGCCAGCGCGGTGGCCCACGTTGGCGCGGAAAACGTCGCCGCGCTGGCCATCAGCAACCAGCGGGAAACCGCCATCGGCTGGTATCGCGACAGCGGCGAACCGATTAACGCGGCGATCACCTGGCAATGCACCCGCAGCGCCGCGTTCTGCGACACACTGCGTCACGATCGCCAGGAACAGCACATTAAGTGTGCCACCGGCCTGCCAATCGCCCCGCTGTTCTCGGCCTCCAAAATGCGCTGGCTGCTGGATGCGACTGTCGATGGCCACCTGCGCGCCGAACGCGGTGAGATTTGCCTCGGCACCATCGACAGCTGGCTGCTGTGGAATCTGACCGCCGGAGAAGCCTTCTGCTGCGACTACTCCAATGCCGCCCGCACCCAGCTGCTGAACCTGCACCGCGGCGAGTGGGACGACGAGATGCTGACGCTGTTCGGCATTCCGCGCGCGGCGTTGCCGGACATTAAACCGTCGAGCGGCCTCTTCGGCCATACCAAAGGACTGGCCGCCATTCCGGACGGTATTCCGATCATGGCGATGATCGGCGACTCCCACGCCGCGCTGTTCGGCCACGCGCTCGGCGAGGCCGGCTGCGTCAAAGCCACCTACGGCACCGGCTCTTCGGTCATGGCCCCGGTCAAATCGGCCCAGTGCGATATCGACGCGCTGGCGACCACTGTCGCCTGGCACGATGGTGACCAGCTGGTGTGGGGCCTGGAAGGGAATATTCCCCACACCGGCGATGCCGTCGCCTGGATGGCGGACAGCACCGGACTGAGCGAACTCTCTGCCGCCGAGCTGGCCCATGAGCTGAATACCCTCCCCGCCTCCGTCGACTCAACCCTCGGGGTCTACTTCGTGCCGGCGCTGACCGGTCTTGGCGCGCCCTGGTGGGACGACAGCGCCCGCGGCGTGATTTGCGGCCTGAGTCGCGGGGTGAAACGCGCGCATCTGATCCGTGCGGCGCTGGAGTCCATCACCTATCAGATAGCCGACGTGGTGGTGGCGATGCGTCAGCATGAGGAGTTCACCCTGACGGCGTTGATGGTGGACGGCGGGCCGACCAACAATGACTGGCTGATGCAATACCAAGCCGATCTGCTCGGCTGCCCGGTGATGCGCAGCGACGTGCCGGAGCTGTCCGCCATCGGCGCGGCGTTGCTGGCGCGCAAAGCGCTCCATCCGGGGTCGACCGCCGATCTGCAGGCCTTCTTAACCGAACACAGCACCTTTCAGCCCGACATGGCCCGCCACCTGCGCTTACAAACGCGCTGGCAGGAGTGGCGCCATGCGGTCGACCGAACATTATGGAAACCGGACTCGCCAGCCTGACCGCCAGACTGCGCGACGACACGCATTCACTTATCACAGGAGAAACCCGGCCCATAACGATATCGCTATCCCCGAATACATCAGGGGAAATTTCAGACCGTAAAAGCCTGCCCGCTCAGGGGCTCATTTGTTCGAATATAAAAATACAGGAACAGAGTCATGAAATTACGTATAACCCTTTTAACCGCTGCTACCCTGACCGCCTTCTCCTTTGCCGCGCACGCCGCGGAGAAAGGCACCATTATGATCATGGTCAACTCGCTGGATAACCCGTATTACGCCTCGGAAGCCAAAGGCGCCAGCGAAAAAGCCCAGGCGCTCGGCTATAAAACCACCGTGCTGTCCCATGGCGAAGATGTCAAAAAGCAGAATGAGCTTATCGACACCGCGATTGGTAAAAAAGTGCAGGGCATTATTCTCGATAACGCTGATTCCACCGCCAGCGTCGCCGCCATTGAAAAAGCCAAAAAAGCCGGCATTCCGGTGGTCTTAATTAACCGCGAAATTCCGGTTGATGATGTGGCGCTGGAACAAATTACCCACAATAACTTCCAGGCCGGCTCTGAGGTCGCCAACGTCTTCGTGGAAAAAATGGCGGAGAAAGGCAAATACGCCGAGCTGACCTGCAACCTCGCCGATAATAACTGCGTCACCCGTTCTAAATCTTTCCATCAGGTCATTGACCAGTATCCGGATATGGTCAGCGTGGCGAAACAGGATGCCAAAGGCACCCTGATCGACGGCAAACGCATCATGGACAGCATCCTGCAGGCGCACCCCGACGTGAAAGGCGTCATCTGTGGCAACGGGCCGGTAGCCCTTGGCGCGATTGCGGCGCTGAAAGCGGCCAACCGTAGCGATGTGATTGTCGTCGGCATCGACGGCAGCAACGATGAGCGCGACGCCGTGAAAGCCGGCACCCTGCAGGCAACCGTGATGCTGCAGGCGCAGGCTATCGCTGCCCAGGGCGTCACCGATCTGGATAATTACCTGCAAAAAGGCGAAAAACCGGCCAAACAGCGCGTGATGTTCCGCGGCATTCTGATTACCCAGGATAACGCCGATAAAGTCCAGGATTTCAACATTAAGTCCTGAGTTCGGGTGGTTGCGCCCCTGCGGGGGCGCAGAGGAGAGCATTATGTTTAAGAAAACCTGTCTGACGCTGGCCGTACTGGCGCTAGGGGGCTGTCGCATCGTCTCGCAGCAGGAGCTGGCAGACCTGAAATCCCCGCCCAACCCGCATATGGCGAATATGGATAAAACCTGGCAGCAGAGCATCGTACCGCAGGTGGTGACGAAAGCGCGTCCGGCGGCGGAACTGATGAGCGCGCTCAAGGCGGCAAAAGACATTGATAGCGCCTGCAAAACCCTCGGCTACCGTGCGCAGGATGAAAACCCCTGCATCTTCTACGTCAAGGTTTCAGGTACCGTCAGCAAACTCGATACCGCCTCGCGCAGCGGCAAAATGACCCTGTCCGACGCCAGCGTCGGCAATGTGACGGTGCAAATTGGCCCTACCCTGCGCGGCACCCAGCTGCGCGACGGCTACAGCGGCGCCAGCTATCAGGACTTTAATGACCAGGTGCTGTTCGGCGAGTACAGCAAGAATATCAACAGTCAGGCGGTCAAAATGATTCAGACAGCCAACGTTAAAACCGGCGATAGCGTGGAGGTGTACGGCGTCTTCTCGGCCTGGGATATTCCGCAAACTCTCCCGGAAATTACCCCGGCGAAAATCATTCATGCGGGGGGACAATAATATGGCGCCGCACGATCTCGTCGCTCCCCAGCCCGTTGAGTCCGAAGTGATTATCGAAACCCGCGGTCTGTCGCGCGTCTATCCCGGCGTGACCGCCCTGGATAATGTTAATTACCGGGTCTATCGAAATAAGGTCAACGTGCTGATCGGAGAAAATGGTGCGGGTAAATCCACCATGATGAAAATGCTTGCCGGTGTGGAAACGCCCTCTTCCGGGCAAATTATTCTTGATGGCGAAGCGGTTTCATTACAGTCGACGCATCAGGCAGAAAAACTGGGCATCAGTATTATTTTCCAGGAACTGAATTTATTTCCCAATATGAATGTGATGGACAACATCTTCATGGCGAATGAATTCTTTCAGAAAGGACGCATTAACGAAAAATACCAGTACGCGCTGGCAAAATCGCTGCTGGAACGGCTGGAGCTGGATGTTGATCCCTACACCCCGCTCGGTGAACTCGGTATCGGCCACCAGCAGTTAGTCGAGATTGCCCGCGCGCTGTCGAAAGACACTCGGGTGCTGATCATGGACGAACCCACCTCGGCGCTGAGCCAGTCTGAGGTCAAAGTGCTGTTCAAGGTGATCGCGCAGCTTAAACGCCGCGGCGTGACCATCATCTATATCTCGCATCGCCTCGAAGAGCTTATGGAGATTGGAGACAACATCACCATTTTCCGCGACGGTCGTTTTATCAGCGAGCGTCACGTCAGCGACGCCAGCGTTCCGTGGATCATCGAGCAGATGGTCGGTGATAAGAAAAAACATTTTGATTATCAACCGGCGCCGAAAGGCGACGCAGTGCTTGACGTCAAAGGGCTGACCGCGCTGCATCCGAGCGGCGGCTACAAACTTAATGACGTCACCTTCACCCTCAGCAAAGGCGAAGTGATCGGTATTTACGGCCTGCTGGGCGCCGGGCGCACCGAGCTGTTTAAAGGTCTGGTGGGCTTGATGCCCTGCCAGCGCGGCGAGGTGCATCTCAACGGCGAAAGCATCGGCAAAACGCGCTTTCAGCAACGTCTGAAAAAGGGGCTGGCACTGGTGCCAGAGGACCGTCAGGGCGAAGGCGTGGTACAGATGATGTCGATTCAGGCCAACATGACGCTCTCTGATTTCAGCCTGCAGGGGTTCCGCCGCGCCTGGCGGTGGTTGAACCCGCAAAAAGAAGAGAGCTGCGTAAAAGAGATGATCCAGCAGCTGGCGATCAAGGTCAGCGACGCCACATTGCCCATCACCTCGCTGAGCGGCGGCAATCAACAAAAAGTGGTGCTGGGTAAAGCGCTGATGACTCAGCCACAGGTGGTATTCCTCGACGAACCGACGCGCGGCATCGACGTCGGCGCGAAAACCGACGTCTATCACCTGATCGGCAAAATGGCCCAGCAGGGGCTGGCGGTGATGTTTTCATCTTCGGAGCTGGATGAGGTGATGGCCCTGGCCGACCGCATCCTGGTGATGGCCGATGGCCGCATTACCGCCGATCTACCGCGTCACGCGGTGACCCGCGAACAGTTAATCGCGGCTTCAACACCTCAAGATTAATCAGGCTGGAATCCATCATGAACCAGAAATATATGATTTATATGTACCTGCTGAAGGCCCGCACCTTTATCGCCCTCCTGCTGGTGATCGCGTTCTTCAGCGTGATGGTACCCAACTTCCTGACCGCCTCGAACCTGCTGATCATGACCCAGCACGTGGCGATCACCGGCCTGCTGGCCATCGGCATGACGCTGGTCATTCTCACCGGCGGCATTGATTTGTCCGTCGGCGCGGTGGCGGGGATCTGCGGCATGGTGGCGGGCGCGCTGCTGACCAACGGCCTGCCGCTGTGGAACGGCGATGTTATTTTCTTTAACGTCCCGGAGGTGATCCTCTGCGTGGCGATCTTCGGCGTGCTGGTCGGCCTGGTGAACGGCGCGGTGATCACCCGCTTCGGCGTGGCGCCGTTTATCTGCACCTTAGGCATGATGTACGTCGCCCGCGGCTCCGCGCTGCTGTTTAACGACGGGAGCACCTACCCGAATCTTAACGGCATGGAAGCGCTGGGCAACACCGGTTTCGCCACCCTCGGCTCCGGCACTCTGCTCGGCGTCTACCTGCCGATCTGGCTGATGATCGGCTTCCTCGTGCTGGGCTACTGGCTGACCACCAAAACGCCGCTTGGCCGCTACATCTACGCCATCGGCGGCAACGAATCCGCCGCCCGCCTCGCCGGCGTGCCGATCGTGAAAGCGAAAATATTCGTCTATGCCTTCTCCGGCCTGTGCGCGGCGTTTGTTGGCCTGATTGTCGCATCACAGCTGCAAACCGCGCACCCGATGACCGGCAACATGTTCGAGATGGACGCCATCGGCGCCACCGTGCTCGGCGGCACCGCGCTGGCCGGCGGCCGCGGTCGGGTGACCGGGTCAATTATCGGCGCCTTCGTCATCGTCTTCCTTGCCGACGGCATGGTGATGATGGGCGTCAGCGACTTCTGGCAGATGGTGATTAAAGGCGTGGTGATCGTCACCGCTGTGGTCGTCGACCAGTTCCAGCAGAAGCTGCAGAGCAAGGTCATCCTGATGCGCCGCCACGAGGAAAAACTGGCCGCCATTTCCCCCAACGGCGCCACCTCCAGCTAACCGGTAACGATTCACATCTTCCGCCGGGCCTGGTGCCCGGCTCAGCGAAAGGGAAAAAATATGCAACGAGATTTCCAGAACAAAACGGTGGTGATCACCGGCGCCTGCCGCGGCATCGGCGCAGGTATTGCGGAGCGCTTTGCCCGCGACGGCGCGAATCTGGTGATGGTCTCCAACGCCGAGCGCGTTCACGAGACCGCCGACACCCTGCGTCAGCGCTATCAGGCGGATATTTTATCGCTGCAGGTCGATGTCACCGATGAAGCCCAGGTTCAGGGGCTATATGAGCAGGCCGCCGCCCGCTTCGGCACTATTGACGTCTCCATTCAGAACGCCGGGGTGATCACCATCGATTACTACGACCGGATGCCAAAAGCTGATTTCGAAAAAGTGCTGGCGGTCAACACCACCGGCGTGTGGCTGTGCTGCCGCGAGGCGGCCAAATATATGGTGAAACAGAATCACGGCAGCCTGATCAATACCTCTTCCGGCCAGGGGCGGCAGGGCTTTATCTACACGCCGCATTATGCCGCCAGCAAAATGGGCGTGATCGGCATTACCCAAAGCCTGGCTCACGAGCTGGCGCCGTGGAACATCACCGTCAACGCCTTCTGCCCGGGCATTATTGAAAGCGAAATGTGGGATTACAACGATCGCGTGTGGGGCGAAATTCTCAGCACCGAGCAGAAGCGCTACGGCAAGGGCGAACTGATGGCCGAGTGGGTCGAGGGCATTCCGATGAAACGCGCCGGTAAACCGGAAGACGTGGCCGGGCTGGTGGCCTTCCTCGCCTCCGACGACGCGCGCTATCTCACCGGGCAGACCATCAATATCGATGGCGGTTTGATTATGTCGTAATCCCCCGCGGGTTAGCGGGCCCCATCGCCCGAATAAGGTGTCCCGCATTGGCGCCACCACCCCGGGACGGCCCCCCGGTGGCGCTTCGCTTACCGGGGCTACGTAACACCGCCGAAAGGTTGCCCGGATAAGGCGCTACGCGCCGCCATTCGGGAAACAGGGCTCCCGACGTTCGACACTATATTGAAGAGAGTAAACATTATGATCGGTAAAGATTTTGCACAGCAGCTGTTTAACCTGCAGGGGCGCGTCGCCTTCGTCACCGGCGCCGGCAGCGGTATCGGCCAGACCATCGCCTGCAGCCTCGCCAGCGCGGGTGCGCGGGTAGTCTGTTTTGATCTTCGCGACGACGGCGGGCTGGCGGAAACGGTCAGCCATATTGAATCCATCGGCGGTCAGGCTTGTTCTTATACCGGCGATGTCCGCCAGATTGCCGACCTGCGCGCCGCCGTCGCGCTGGCCAAAAACCGCTTTGGCCGCCTCGACATCGCCGTCAACGCCGCCGGGATCGCCAACGCCAATCCGGCGCTGGAGATGGAGAGCGAGCAATGGCAGCGGGTGATCGATATCAATCTCACCGGCGTATGGAACTCCTGCAAAGCGGAAGCGGAACTGATGCTGGAGTCCGGCGGCGGGTCGATTATCAATATCGCCTCGATGTCGGGGATTATCGTTAACCGCGGCCTCGACCAGGCGCATTACAACTGCTCCAAAGCCGGCGTGATCCATCTGTCGAAAAGCCTGGCGATGGAGTGGGTGGGCAAAGGGATCCGCGTCAATTCCATTAGCCCGGGCTATACCGCCACGCCGATGAATACCCGTCCGGAGATGGTGCACCAGACCCGCGAGTTTGAAAGCCAGACGCCGATGCAGCGAATGGCGAAGGTGGAAGAGATGGCCGGCCCGGCGCTGTTCCTCGCCAGCGACGCCGCCTCGTTCTGCACCGGCGTAGACCTGGTGGTCGACGGCGGGTTTGTCTGCTGGTGATCCTCTCCTGCTTCAGGGCGCCACGCTGCGGCGCCCCTCTCCATCCCTGCCGTTAACCCAGCGGATACTGTTGAAACGCCGGCAGCGCCTCTCCTTTCTCCGCCAGCGCGCGGATATGAGGAAACGCCGCTGCCGACACCACCGCCGGGATCATCAACTGGATAAAGGACCAGACCACCGTGCTGGTGACCAGCACCTGATCCGGCTGCGCGGCGGCGGCGCGGTCTGCCAACCGGGCGTCCCATTCCCGACAGGCGGCGAGCAGCTGGCCGGTCACCCGGGCTATCCACGGCTGATGCTGCTTCTCTTCCGGCCGCAGACGGTGCTCATAAACATGCTGGACCGCTTTTTCACTGGCGGCGAGGATCACCCCCAGCAGGTGCAGATCGCGGGCCAGCGCGTCAGGCTGCGCGGGAAGCAGCCGGCGCCCGGTGGGATTGGTCGTTTCGAAATAGTGGAGGATCAGGGTGGAGTCCATCAGCTGCGTCCCGTTATCGAGCACCACCGTCGGCGCCTTGACCACCGGATTAATACGGGAAAATTCGTCAAAGCCGCTAAAGACCGAGAGCGGCAGACTCTCGAATTCCACGCCATAGAGCGCCAGAGAAACCGCCACGCGTCTTACATAAGGTGAATCCATCATACCAATGAGTTTCATCGTCACTCCTGCCTGCGATAAAGGGGTTGCGGCTTTACCTTACTGGAAAACCCATGCCGCGAATATCACGGGATACTTACCGCAATGGTTAGTCAAACTAACAGATTGGCGATTCGCGGTAGCCCTCCTGTCCCCCTTGTGCTATACCGACTGAGGCAGCATACAGCCCCTTTTCAGCCTGTTCGCAGCGGCTTTAAAACCCGTTAACCCGGTAGTAACGTTAACGTATCGACTCACTGACAGAGAAACCACCATGGCAGATTTTCCCCCTGTCGCCAGCCTGCGCAGCTTTGAGGCGGTGGCGCGCCTCGGCAGCGTGACGCAGGCCGCCCACGAGTTGAACGTGACCCATTCGGCGGTCAGCCAGCACATCAAACAGCTGGAAGCGCTGGTCGGCGTCACGCTCTTTATCCGCCACGGCCGCGGGGTGCGCATCACGGAAGAAGGACGGCTCTATGCCCTGCAAATCCGCGAGGCGTTACAGCACATCGCCGACGCCACGCGCATGGTGCAGATCAAACCCCGCACCCTGGAGGTGACCCTGGCGACGCTCCCCTCCTTTGGCTGCCACTGGCTGCTGCCGCGGCTGGCGCGCTTTCAGGCGCGGCATCCGCAGATCGCGGTGCGCCTGCTGACCAGCCTGGCGGTGGTTAACCTGCAGCAGGAGGGTATCGATCTGGCCCTTCGCATGGGGCAAGGTGACTGGGAGGGGATGGAAAGCCGGCATCTGTTTGCCGATGAACAACTGGTGGTCGCCGCCCCCGGCTATCGCGGCGGCGACCTGCCGACCACCCCGCAGGCGATCGCCGCCAGCGATATTATTTTTTCCATGGAGTCCTGGAACGCCTGGTGCAGCCAAGCGGGGCTGGAAAAGCCGATCGTCCCTTCGGGCCTGCGCCTGAACGACTCCAATCTGGTGCTGGAGGCGGTCCGCCTGGGGGCCGGCGTGGCGCTGGAGCGGCGCTCCCTGGTGGCGGGGGCGATAGCTCGCGGCGAGCTGGTGCAGCTCACCGCCGTCACCGTCCCCTACCCCTGGCACTACTGGCTGACCGTCTCCCCGCAGGCGGAGAACCGGCGGGAAGTCGCCCGGTTCATCGCCTGGCTGGAGGAGGAGATCGCCCTCTGGCGCCAGCAGATCACTGCTTAGCCTTCGGCCGACGGCGGCAGGCCCGTCCGGGCGGCGTGCTCCTGGGAGAGACGCCAGAAATCGTGCCCGGCGGGATACTGATAAAGTCGCAGGGAAAACTGCCCGGCCACGGCGGTAATGTACTCAAATATCGCCGACTGGGTATTTTCGTAGTCTTTCCACAGCGTCGATGAGGTGAAGCAGTAAATCTCCAGCGGGATGCCCGACGGCGACGGTTTCAGCGTTCTCGCCACAATGTACATCTCCTTAATAATATCTGGTCGCTCGGCGAGATAGTGCATCAGATAGTGGCGAAACAGGGTCAGGTTGGTCAGCCCGTTATCGACAAACCAGCGGTCGGCCACGCCGCCGGGATCCCGGCCATCAAGCAGCGTGCTCAAAGGCTCACTCACCCCACGGATGGTCAGCATCGAGGAGAGCATCTCCTGGTCGAGAAAACGCACCGAGTGCTGATCGATGGCGATACTGCGCATGATCCGCCGCGCCCCGGAGGAGAACATCGCCTGCCAGTTGGTATAGGTCTCGGTGAGGAAATTCTTGGTCGGGATGCGGGAGATCGTATTGTCCCAGTTGCGGATGGTAATGGTGTGCAGCGCGATATCCGTCACCTCACCGCTGAGGTTCTTGTCAGGCATTTCAATCCAGTCCCCCAACTGGAGCACATCGTTGGACGACAGCTGAACGTTCGCCACCAGCGACAGCAAGGTATGCTGGAACACGATCATCAGCACCGCCGCCACTGCCCCCAGACTGGAGATAATAATGATCGGCGATTTGTTCGACATCACGGCGAGGATCATAATCGCCGCCAGGATGTGGACTAAGATTTTGCCTATCTGGATATAGCCCTTAATGGAATGATTTTTACGTTTGGTCTTTCGCAGATAAGAGCTGTTGACAATATCCAACATCTCGTTGAAAAACACCGACATAAAAATAAAAAACAAGATCCCGCAGATGGTATTAATCGCCGTCACCAGCGATGTCGGCATCGCCGGCATAAACTGCAGGACGTAATAGACGATAATAACCGGAATGAAATTGGACAGCTTTTCGGCGATGCGTCGATCCTTCTCCAGCGGCACATCCTGTTTGTGGCTACTAAAGAAGACCTTACGCACCACTTTAATCAGCAAGAACTTGCATAAAAGATGGGCAAATATGCCGGAGACCAGCAGCAGAATAAGATTAAACCCCACCGCCAGCGCCGGATTACTCTCAATAAACGTCAGTAGATGATTCACATACGCCATGCTTTATCGCCTGAATAACTATGCCATTTCGCTAACTGCTTTATCACAAGGGCATATATTTGGAAAATAAATCAATCCGCATCATGGCATATCGCTTAGCGTAACGTCCATGCGCGCACCGCTCCTAATCATTCACAGAAAATATGTCAGAGTTTGCATTAATCATTCCCTACGCTCACTATAAAGAGGCTTGTTATGAGGACGGAATAAGTCCAGGAGGAAACATGTTTAAAGCGCTTACCGCTATCATCACCTTAGCCGCCTCCGCCAGTGTCATGGCGCAAGGCGATGTCACGTTGAACAGTCTGGCCCACGATGCCGCCACCCGGGCGTCGTTTAACCAGATGGTCAAAGGCCATCAGCTGCCCGCCTGGGTAACCACCGGCGGCACCGGTTCGCCGGCGCAGACGGTGAAGCTGGGTAGCGAATCCTGGCAGGTGTTAAGCGCCTGCAAACCCCACGACTGCGGTCATGAACGTATCGCGGTGATCTGGTCCGAGAAAAGCCAACAGATGTCGGGCGTTTACTCGGTGGTCGATGAAAAAACCGACCAGGAGAAGCTGACCTGGCTTAACGTCAGCGATGCCCTGTCCATCGATGGCAAAACCGTGCTGTTTGCCGCCCTCAGCGGTAGCCTCGACAACCATCCGGACGCCTTTAACTACCCGTAACGACCATCGCCCCCGTCAGCCTTTCCCCGACGGGGGCTCCCCTGATTAGCCGTCCGGGAACATCACGCTGTTCCCCGGCGCTTCCCGATGAAGATGGATAAAGTTCAGGTGCCGCTCGTACTGGTCGAGAATATCGGTGATCACCTGCTCTTTGCTGTAGTCCATCAGGTCGTTACCCTGACTGCCCTCCAGCAGGAAGGTCTCCAGCCGGTAATAGGTGGATTTCCCGCTGCGCGCTCGATAGGTAAAGCCCGGCACCGAGTACTGCTGCGGCCAGATCTTGTAGATGAAGTTCTGCTCGTCGCCCATGTGCACCAGCAGATCGAGGTGGCCAAGGTTCTCGCCCTCTTCCGGCGGCAGACTCTTCAGTTCCACCGCGGCGCCGCGCAGCCGCAGCTCCTGGGCTACCTCTTCCATCGCCGGGTAGCACACCGTCTCCATCATCTGTTTGGTATAGCGCGTGCCCGGGTAATTCATCAGCCGCGACAGGCGCTTCTTCCAGCTCAGACGATCCTGGAGGCCCATCGGGCGCGGGGCGGTGTCGCGACTGGCGCTGACCCGGCGGTAATCTTCCACTTTCAGGGATTTATACAGCCCGGCCATCACGAAGAAAATCACAAAGCTGAACGGCAGCCCCATGATCACCGTGGTGTTCTGCAGCGCCGAGATGCCGTTGGTCATCAGCATGCCGAGGGTCAACAGACCGATGGCCACCGACCAGAAGATGCGCAGCCAGTTCGGGGCATCGCTGTTGATGTCCTTCAGCTTCGAGGTGAAGTTCCCCAGCACCAGCGCGCCGGAGTCGGCGGAGGTGACGTAGAACAGCAGACCGGTAATGGTCGCCACCGACGCGCTAAAGGTAAACGCCGGGTACTGCGCCAGCAGGCTGTAGAATCCGCGCTCCGGGTGGACCATCGCCTCCTCGGCAAAGGCCGCATCGCCGTGAATAATCTCATACAGCGCGCTGTTGCCGAACACCGACAGCCATAGCAGGGTAAAGGTGAACGGAATAATCAGGGTGCCCATCACAAACTGGCGGATGGTGCGCCCGCGCGAAATGCGCGCCAGGAACAGGCCCACAAACGGCGACCAGGCCACCCACCACGCCCAGAAAAAGAGCGTCCAGTTATTCATCCATTCCACCGGCCGGTCGAAGGCGAAGCTGTTCAGCGTCATGCCCATAAAGCGGTTGACGTAGTCGCCGACGTTCAGCACTAACGCATTAAGCAGGAAGGAGGTATCGCCCATGAACAATACAAACAGGATCAACCCCAGCGCGAGGGCGACGTTCAGCTCGGAGAGCACGCGGATGCCCTTGTCCACCCCGGAGGTGACCGAGATGGTGGCGATGATCACCGACAGCGCAATCAGAGCTGCTTTCGCCGCCAGCGAGTCCGGAATATCGAACAGCACGCTCAGACCGTAGTTGAGCTGCACGACGCCGATACCGAGGGTGGTGGCGATGCCGAAGATGGTGCCGATCACCGCCGCAATATCGACGCTGTGGCCGATGGGCCCATTGATCCGTTTGCCAAAAATCGGGTACAGCGCCGAGCGGATGGTGAGCGGCAAATTATAACGATAGCTAAAGTATCCCAGCGCCATACCCATCAGGGCATACATTGACCAACCGGTTAAGCCATAGTGAAACAGCGTCCAGACCATCGCCTGGCGCGCCGCCTCGATGGTCTGCCCCGCCCCTTCCGGCGGCTGCATATATTGCGTCACCGGCTCGGCGACCGAGAAGAACATCAGGTCGATACCGATCCCGGCGGCGAACAGCATCGCCGCCCAGCTCAGCAGGCTGAACTCGGGCTTTGACTGCTCCGGGCCGAGCTTCACCGAGCCGAAGCGCGAGCAGGCAATGCAGACGACGAAGACGATATACAGCGTCGCCGCCAGCAGATAGTACCAGCCGAAGGTTTTCGACACCCAGTTGAGGGTGCGCCCAATCCACTCGGCAGAAAAATCGCGAAAAAAGATCGTCATCAGGGAAAACAACAAAATCAGTCCGGCCGAGGTATAAAAAACCACCGGATTGATTTTGTCCTTTTCTCTGTTTTGCGAAAGATCTGTCATCCAGTATCCCCACTGTTTTTGTAACTATTAAAATTCAATAACGTAACAATTAAGACACATTTTATATTGAACGTCCAATCAAAAACCGCTTTAATAGTTAACCAACGCTGATGAATGGAGTGGCAAAAATGCCCAAACTGGGGATGCAGCCAATCCGGCGCAGGCAACTGATCGACGCCACGCTGGACGCAATAAATGAAGTCGGAATGCATGATGCGACCATCGCGCAGATCGCCCGACGGGCGGGCGTCTCGACGGGGATCATCAGTCACTATTTCAAAGATAAAAATGGTCTGCTGGAGGCGACCATGCGCGACATCACCAGCCAGCTGCGCGACGCGGTGCTCAACCGTCTGCACGCCCTGCCGGACGGCAGCGCCAGCCAGCGCCTGCAGGCGATTGTCGGCGGCAACTTTGATGAGACGCAGATCAGCAGCGCGGCGATGAAGGCCTGGCTGGCCTTCTGGGCCAGCAGCATGCACCAGCCGATGCTTTATCGGTTACAGCAGGTCAGCAGCCGTCGGCTGCTGTCGAACCTGGTGTACGAATTCCGCCGCGAGCTGCCGCGCGAGCAAGCGCAGGAGGCCGGCTACGGGCTGGCGGCGCTGATAGACGGCCTGTGGCTGCGGGCGGCGCTCAGCGGCAAACCGCTGGATAAGACGCTGGCGCAGTCGCTGACCAGCCACTTTATTCGTCAGCATTTACCGAACCCATAACCGAGGAGGCGTTATGTCCCGAATGGCAGAACAGCAGCTTTATATTAATGGTGGTTATACATCGGCCACCAGCGGTCGCACCTTCGAGACCATCAACCCTGCCACTGGCGAGGTGCTGGCGACCGTTCAGGCTGCCGGACGCGAGGATGTCGACCGCGCCGTTGAAAGCGCGCAGCGTGGGCAAAAAATCTGGGCGGCGATGACCGCCATGGAACGCTCGCGCATCCTGCGTCGCGCCGTCGACCTTCTGCGTCAGCGCAACGACGAGCTGGCGCGACTGGAGACGCTGGATACCGGGAAACCCCTCAGCGAAACCGCCGCCGTCGATATCGTCACCGGCGCCGACGTGCTGGAGTATTACGCGGGGCTGATCCCGGCGCTGGAAGGCAGCCAGATCCCGCTGCGCGACAGTTCCTTCGTCTATACCCGTCGCGAACCGCTGGGGGTGGTAGCCGGGATCGGCGCGTGGAACTACCCGATCCAGATCGCCCTGTGGAAATCGGCGCCGGCGCTGGCCGCTGGCAATGCGATGATTTTCAAACCGAGCGAGGTCACCCCGCTCACCGCCCTCAAGCTGGCGGAAATTTACAGCGAAGCGGGCCTGCCGGACGGGGTGTTTAACGTCCTGCCAGGGATCGGCGCGGAAACCGGCCAGTATCTGACCGAGCATCCGGACATCGCCAAAATCTCCTTCACCGGCGGCGTCGCCAGCGGCAAAAAAGTGATGGCCAACTCCGCGGCCTCGTCGCTGAAAGAGGTCACCATGGAGCTGGGCGGTAAATCGCCGCTGATTATCGCAGACGATGCCGACCTCGACCTCGCCGCCGATATCGCCATGATGGCTAACTTCTACAGCTCCGGTCAGGTGTGCACCAACGGCACCCGGGTGTTTGTCCCGGCGAAACAGAAGGCGGAATTCGAGCACAAGATCCTCGAACGCGTGGGCCGCATCCGCCCCGGCGATCTGTTTGCCGATGACACCAACTTCGGCCCGCTGGTCAGCTTCCCCCATCGCGACAACGTTCTGCGCTATATCGAGAGCGGCAAACGCGAAGGTGCGCGCCTGCTGTGCGGCGGCGAGGCGCTGAAAGGCGATGGTTTCGATAACGGCGCGTGGGTCGCCCCCACGGTGTTTACCGACTGTAGCGACGAGATGACCATCGTGCGCGAAGAGATCTTCGGCCCGGTGATGTCGATCCTCAGCTATACCGACGAAGCGGAGGTCATTCGCCGCGCCAACGCCACCGAATACGGCCTCGCCGCCGGCGTGGTGACGCCCAACCTCAACCGTGCCCACCGTCTTATCCACCAGCTGGAAGCCGGCATCTGCTGGATCAACAGCTGGGGTGAATCCCCGGCGGAGATGCCGGTTGGCGGCTATAAGCACTCCGGCATTGGCCGCGAGAACGGCGTCATGACGCTGCAGAGTTACACCCAGGTGAAGTCCATCCAGGTTGAGATGGGTAAATTCCAGTCCATATTTTAACCGGGAGGTTTTTTTGCAATTTGACTACATCATTATTGGCGCCGGCTCCGCCGGCAACGTTCTGGCAACACGACTGACTGAAGATCCAAACACCACCGTCCTGCTGCTGGAAGCCGGCGGCCCGGACTACCGGTTCGATTTCCGCACCCAGATGCCCGCCGCGCTGGCTTACCCGCTGCAGGGCAAACGTTACAACTGGGCCTACGAAACCGAACCTGAGCCGTATATGAACCATCGCCGCATGGAGTGCGGACGCGGCAAAGGGCTCGGCGGCTCGTCGCTGATCAACGGCATGTGCTACATCCGCGGTAACGCGATGGATCTGGACAACTGGGCCAAAGAGCCGGGTCTGGAACACTGGAGCTATCTCGACTGCCTGCCCTACTACCGGAAAGCGGAAACCCGCGATATCGGGCCTAACGACTATCACGGCGGCGATGGCCCGGTGAGTGTGACGACGCCGAAGCCGGGCAATAATCCCCTCTTCGAGGCGATGGTCACCGCCGGGGTGCAGGCGGGTTATCCGCGCACCGACGATCTCAACGGCTACCAGCAGGAAGGCTTTGGCCCGATGGACCGCACCGTGACGCCGCAGGGCCGTCGCGCCAGCACCGCCCGCGGCTATCTCGACCAGGCGCGCGGTCGCCCGAACCTGACCATCCGCACGCATGCGCTGACCGATCACATTATTTTTGCCGGCAAGCGCGCGGTGGGCGTCGAGTGGCTGGAGGGAGAAAGCACGATCCCGTCCAAAGCGACGGCCAACAAAGAGGTGCTGCTGTGCGCCGGGGCGATTGCCTCGCCGCAGATCCTGCAGCGCTCCGGCGTCGGTAACCCGGAGCTGCTCAGGCAGTTCGATATCCCGGTGGTGCACGATCTCCCCGGCGTGGGTGAGAACCTGCAGGACCATCTGGAGATGTATCTGCAATATGAATGCAAAGAGCCGGTGTCGCTCTACCCGGCGCTGCAGTGGTGGAACCAGCCGAAGATTGGCGCCGAGTGGCTGTTCGGCGGCACCGGCATCGGCGCCAGCAACCAGTTCGAAGCGGGCGGTTTTATCCGCAGCCGCGCAGAATTTGCCTGGCCAAATATTCAATACCACTTCCTGCCGGTGGCGATTAACTACAATGGCTCCAACGCGGTGAAAGAGCACGGCTTCCAGTGCCACGTCGGTTCAATGCGTTCGCCCAGCCGCGGCCACGTGCGCCTGAAGTCGCGCGATCCGCACGCCCATCCGGCGATCCTGTTTAACTATATGTCCCATGAACAGGACTGGCAGGAGTTCCGCGACGCCATCCGCATTACCCGCGAAATCATGAACCAGCCAGCGCTGGATAAGTATCGCGGCCGCGAAATCAGTCCGGGAATAGAATGCCAGAGCGATGCCGAACTGGATGAGTTTGTGCGCAACCACGCCGAGACCGCGTTCCACCCGTGCGGGACCTGTAAGATGGGTTACGACGAGATGGCGGTGGTCGACGGCGAGGGCCGCGTCCACGGTCTGGAAGGCGTGCGGGTGGTCGATGCCTCGATTATGCCGCAGATCATCACCGGCAACCTCAACGCCACCACCATTATGATTGGCGAGAAGATGGCTGACGCCATTCGCGGCCGCCAGCCGCTGCCGCGCAGCACCGCGGCGTATTATGTCGCTGGCGACGCGCCGGTTCGCCGTTAACGGGTCAATGCCGGGCGGCGGCTACGCCTTGCCCGGCCTACCCTGAGGCAATGTAACGTAGCCCCGGTAAGCGCAGCGCGACCGGGGTGCCGTTCCCGGGTTTGACCACATAGGTTGATGTTAGCGAAACGCCTCCAGGCGTTTGATCTGCTGCCCGTCGGCAGTAAAGTTCTCCGCCGCCAGCCACGCCCGCAGCGCCGCATCGCGCGCAGGCCACTCGCCGTCGATGATGGACAGCATATCGCTGTCACGCGTCCGCCCTTTACGCACCAGCCTTTGCCGCAGACGTCCTTCCCAGCTAAAGCCCAGCCGCTCGGCGGCCCGGCGCGAGGCGACATTCATCGAATCGCATTTCCACTCCAGCCGACGGTAGCCATGGTCAAAGCCGTTCTTCAGCAACAGCCAGACCGCTTCGGTACCCAGCGGGGTGTTTTTCATCCGTCGCGACCAGGTGACATGGCCGATCTCAACCGTGCCCATTTCCCGCTCGATCGCCATATAGCTGACGATGCCCACCGCCTGCTCGCTACGCAGGTCAATCACCGCGTACGGCACCAGAGCATCATCATTCACCTTGCCCGCGATCCAGTGGGCGGTCGCCGCCACGCTCTCCGGCCGCGTAGACGCCAGCCACGTCCAGTCGCTGTTGTCGCCGAGCGCATAGGCGGCAAACAGATCCGCCGCATGACGGTCAACGTCCAGCGGCTCCAGTCGACAAAAACGGCCGTTTAACGCCGTCCGCCGCAGGACTTGCGCCCCCTGCCAGCCGGGGACAAGATCGTTCACCTGCTGGCCAAACTCATTGATTTCCGGCACACCCACCTCCTTGCAATAGACAATTTGTTATAGCAAGAAGCCAGAAGCGGAGAAAGGCGCTTCTGCGCGACCGGCAATAACCTGTCGATCTTGAATATGCGTTTTTAGCATAAGGATATCCTTATTTTGACTTTACGCCTTTTGGCAAGCGGCCTAACGTAGCGAGGCATAAAAAATTAAAACAACCATTTTTCAGGGATTGCACATGACCAAAAAACTGTTGCCTTTACTGGTACTGACGGCGCTCACCGCCGCCGCGCATGCCGCTACACCGCCCAACACGCTGGTGGTTGCCCAAGGTCTCGACGATATCGTCAGCCTCGACCCGGCGGAAGCGAACGAACTCTCCAGCATTCAGACGGTCCCCAGCCTCTATCAGCGTCTGGTGCAGCCGGACCGCAACAACCCTGAAAAAATCGTACCGATCCTCGCCGAAAGCTGGCAGGCCGATCCGGCGGCCAAAACCCTGACCATCAAACTGAAGCCGGATGCCAAATTCGCCTCCGGTAATCCGCTGCGCCCGGAAGATGTGATTTTCTCTTACACCCGTGCGGTGACGCTGAATAAATCGCCGGCGTTTATTCTCAACGTGCTCGGCTGGCAGCCGGATAACATCGCCAGCCAGCTGAAAAAGATTGATGATCATACCCTGACGCTGCACTGGACCGCCGACGTCAGCCCGGCGGTGGCGCTGAATATTCTCTCCACCCCTATCGCCTCCATCGTTGATGAAAAACAGGTAGCGCCGAACGCGAAAAATAATGACTTCGGCAACGACTGGCTGAAGATGCACTCGGCGGGCAGCGGGGCCTATAAAATGCGCGTCTACCAGCCGCATCAGGCCATCGTGCTGGAAGCCAACGCCAGCTCCCCCACCGGCGCGCCGAAGATCAAGAGCATCATTATTAAAAACGTCCCCGACCCGGCTTCCCGCCGCCTGCTGATCCAGCAGGGTGATGCCGACGTGGCGCGTGATCTCGGCGCTGACCAGATTGCCGCCCTGCAGGATAAACCCGGCGTGAAGGTGCTGAGCATCCCATCTGCCGAGCAGAACTATCTGGTGTTTAATACCGCCAACAGCGCCAACCCGCTGCTCAATAACCCGGCTTTCTGGGAGGCGGCGCGCTGGCTGGTCGATTATGAGGGCATCACCAAAAATCTGCTGAAAGGCCAGTACTTTATTCACCAGAGCTTCCTGCCAGCCGGCCTGCCGGGGGCGCTGGAAACCAATCCGTTCACCTTCGACCCGCAAAAAGCTAAGGCTATCCTCGATAAAGCGGGCATTAAGGATGCCCA
This sequence comes from Klebsiella sp. K-Nf6, assembly GCF_002806655.1. Lineage (NCBI taxonomy): Bacteria > Pseudomonadati > Pseudomonadota > Gammaproteobacteria > Enterobacterales > Enterobacteriaceae > Klebsiella > Klebsiella sp. K-Nf6. The sequence continues at coordinate 185,833 of NZ_PIBN01000009.1, forward strand.
CTTCACCCTCGACGTGGAGAACAAACCACCGTTTATCACCATCGCCCAGTCGCTGCAGGCCAGCTTTGCCCAGGGCGGGGTGAAAGTGGATCTGCTGCCGGCCGCCGGCAGCCAGGTCTATGCCCGGGTACGCGCGAAACAGCATCAGGCGGCGATCCGCCTGTGGATCCCGGACTACTTTGATGCCCACTCTAACGCCAGCGCCTTTGCCTGGAACGATGGTAAATCCAGCACCGTGGCCGGGCTCAACGGCTGGCAGATCCCTGAGCTGAATAAAGCTACCCTCGCCGCGGTGGCGGAGCCGGACCCGGCGAAGCGCCTCGACCTGTACAAAACGATGCAGGGATCCCTGCTGCAGCATTCGCCGTACGTCTTTATTGACCAGGGGAAAACCCAGATCGTGGTGCGTGACAACGTGAAGGGCTATCAGCAGGGGCTGAACGCCGATATGGTCTGGTACGATAACGTGACCAAGTAAGCGGGTTTTTGTCACCGGGTACGGCGGCCTCACCTGCCCGGATGACCGACGCCTCACCCAGGCCCGGTCGGCGTCGCGCCGCCGGGTACCATGCTGATATACCAGGAATTTCCATTTTCCATGCCATCGTTTTCCACTCACCTTACCCGCCTGCTGCAGGGGCTGTTGACGCTGCTGCTCACGCTGTTCGGGCTGCTGCTGGTCACCTTCTCGCTCTCCGCGCTGTCGCCCGTCGACCGCGTACTGCAGATCGTCGGCGACCATGCCAGCCAGTCGACCTATGACCAGGTTCGCCATCAGCTGGGTCTCGACCAGCCGCTGCCGGTGCAGTTCTGGCACTACCTGGTCAACCTGGCCCATGGCGATCTCGGTATCGCCAGCGCCACCGGCCAGCCGGTGCTCCACGATCTGCTGGCGGTCTTCCCGGCCACCCTTGAGCTGGCGACCCTGGCGCTGATCGTCGGTGCGGTACTGGGCATCGTCGCCGGGGTGCTGTGCGCGCGTTACGCCGGTTCACCGTGGGATCTGGCGGTGCGCACCTTTACCCTGTTGGGCAACTCGGTGCCGATATTCTGGCTCGGCCTGCTGATGCTGGCCCTGTTCTACGCCCGGCTGCAGTGGGCGCCGGGCCCGGGTCGCCTCGACGATATTTATCAGTACACCGTCGAGCCGCGCAGCGGTTTTGCGCTGATCGACACCTGGCTCTCCGGCGATACCGCGGCGTTTAAAAATGCGATCGGCCATCTGGCGCTGCCGGTGCTGGTGCTGGCCTATTACTCGCTGGCCAGCATCACCCGTCTGACCCGCTCCGCCTGCCTGAGCGAGATGAACAAAGAGTACATTCTGCTGGCGCGGGCCAAAGGGGCCGGAGAGATGACGATTTTGCTGCGCCACGTCCTGCCCAATATCCGCGGCACTCTGCTGACGGTGACCGCTCTCGCCTGGACCTCGATGCTCGAAGGGGCGGTGCTCACCGAAACCGTCTTCTCGTGGCCGGGGATCGGCCGCTATCTCACCACCGCGCTGTTCGCCGGAGATACCACGGCGATCATGGGCGGCACGCTGCTGATTGGCGTGAGCTTTGTGCTGATCAATAACCTGACCGACCTGCTGGTGCGGTTAACCGATCCGAGGGTGCGCTGATGCCGACTTATCTGTTTTTACGCCGTCTGCGCCGCTCACCCGCCGCCTTCAGTGGCCTGACCCTGGTGATCCTGCTGGTGCTGACCGCGCTGTTCGCCCCGTGGCTGGCACCGCACGATCCCAACTGGCAGGATGCCGCCGCTCGTCTGCAGGGGCCGGGCGCAGGGCACTGGCTCGGCACCGACAGCTACGGCCGCGACCTGCTGTCGCGCCTGCTCTACGGCACCCGCCCGGCGCTGGGTCTGGTGGCGCTGGTGACCGCCATTACCCTGCCCGTCGGGCTGCTGGTAGGTATCCTCTCCGGCTACTATGGCGGGTGGCTGGAGCGGATACTGATGCGGTTTACCGACGTGGTGATGTCGATGCCGCGCCTGATCCTCGCTTTCGCGTTCGTGGCGATGCTCGGCCCGGGGCTGGTCAACGGCGCGCTGGCGTTAGCCCTGACCACCTGGCCGGCCTACGCCCGTCAGGCGCGCAGCGAAATTCAGCGCCTGCGCCATAGCGATTACCTCGCCGCGGCGGAGATGCTGGGTATTCGCGGCTGGCGGCTGCTGGTCGGCCATATTCTGCCGCTGTGTCTGCCGTCGGCGATTGTCCGGCTGGCGCTCGATCTGGCGGGCATTATCCTCGCCGCTGCCGGGCTCGGCTTTCTCGGCCTTGGCGCCCGCCCGCCGATGGCGGAGTGGGGAGCGATGATTGCTGACGGGATGCAGGTGATTTTCGACCAGTGGTGGATCGCCGCCATCCCCGGCGCGGCGATCCTGCTCGCCAGCCTGGCGTTTAACCTGCTGGGCGATGGCCTGCGCGATATTCTGGAGCCGCAACATGACTGACATCCGACTGACCGTCCAGGGACTCGCCGTCGACTACCCCACCGCCCGGGTGGTGGATAACGTCAGCTTCACCCTCGGCAACGAGCGGCTGGCGCTGGTGGGCGAATCCGGCTCCGGCAAATCGATGACCGCCCGGGCGCTGATGGGCCTGGTGCGCAAGCCCGGGGTGGTGAGCGCCGAACGGCTGGAGGTGCTGGGGCGCGATGTGCTAACCCTCAGCGCCCGCGGCTGGCGGGCGCTGCGCGGCAACGATATCGCTATGGTGCTGCAGGATCCGCGCTATGCGCTAAATCCTGTGCAGTCCATTCAGGCGCAGCTGGAAGAGGCGTTAACCCTGCATCAGCGTCTCAGCCGCCGCGCGCGCGCCGAGGCGGTTAAAGACGCCATCGCCGCCGTCGGTCTGGATCTGCCGGTCCTCAGCCGCTATCCCGGCGAGCTCTCCGGCGGGATGGGGCAGCGGGTAATGATCGCCCTCGCGCTGCTTAATAACCCGAAAGTGCTGATTGCCGACGAGCCGACCTCGGCCCTCGACGCCCGCCTGCGCAACCAGATCCTCGAGCTGCTGGTGGAGCAGTGCGCACAGCGGCAGATGGCCATGTTACTGATCAGCCACGATCTGCCGCTGGTGGCCGCGCATTGCGATCGCGTGCTGGTGATGTACCAGGGGAGCCGGGTCGATGAGATGCCGGCGCCGGCGCTGCCGAGCGCGACGCACCCTTATACGCGCACCCTGTGGACCTGCCGGCCGAATGCGCACACTTACGGCCAGATGCTGCCGACCCTCGACAGAACCCAGGACTTTACGGAGACGGCCCATGGCGATCGTTAATCTTCAGGATTTGCAGGTAACATTCGGCGCGAAGACGGCGGTCTCTGCCGCCAGTTTCTGTGTCGACGCCGGGGAAACCTTCAGTCTGATCGGCGCCTCCGGCTGCGGCAAATCGACGATTTTGCGCGTGCTCGCCGGATTACAGCGCGAATGGCGCGGCAGCGTGGAACTGCTGGGCCAGGGCATCGCGCCGGGCGCCCGCTTTCAGGGCGCGCTGCGACGCAACGTGCAGATGGTGTTTCAGGATCCGTACGCCTCGCTGCATCCCAACCATACCCTGTGGCGCACCCTGGCGGAGCCGCTGCAGATCCACGGCATCCGCGACGTTGCCCCGCGGGTGACCACCGCCCTTGAGCAGGTGGGTCTGGCCGCCGACGCCGTGCGCCGCTATCCACACCAGCTCTCCGGCGGGCAACGGCAGCGCGTGGCCATTGCCCGCGCCCTGCTGCTGCGCCCGCAGATCCTGCTGCTGGATGAGCCGACCTCGGCGCTGGATATGTCGGTGCAGGCGGAAATTCTCAATCTGCTTAACCGCCTGAAACAGGAGCACGGCATGACCTATCTGCTGGTCAGCCACGATGCCGACGTCATCGCCCATATGTCCGATCGGGCGGCGTTTATGGCGGAGGGCGTGATCCAGCGCTTTTTCGATCGCGACGCGCTGGTCAACGGAGAGCACCGGATGAGGTGAGGTCAGCGGATGCGCCGTTGTTTTGTCGGGTGGCGCTTCGCTTACCCGACCTTATTCGGCTCTGACTGTCTGTAGGCCCGAGCAAGCGCAGCGCCGCCGGGCGATGGCATCAGGCCTGGAGCCGCATCTATGCCGGGTGGCGGCGTACGCCTTACCCGGCCTACAAACCCAAATCACCGCGGGTCCTGGGGCTGCTGAAACTGCCGGTGCTGGCGGCCTCAACATCGCTGAGACGTTCCCGGAAGGCCGGGGCAGCCCGCATGGATGCGGGCTGAGGGCCGTGTTTTGCATGGACGCTGCCTCGGCCCGACCCGAAGCCTGCAGGGATAAGTCGAAGGCACCACGCAGTGGCGATGTTGCTGGCCGGAGCCCGGGGGTACAGGGGGCGGCGGCGACTGGCCGCCCCCTGTGCGCTCCCTGCGCCGTAAGAGACATAACGCAGAAGACTAACCGGGAGCGCAATGTGCGCTGAAATCGCAGATCACATACAAGCCCTGCCCCTCTCCCGGAGGGAGAAGGAACCGTCCGGCTGTCGTCTCCGCCACTATCCCACTCCCCTACTTCGCCAGGCTGGCAAAGCGAGCAAAGACCGCATCAAAAATCGCCAGCCCTTGCGCCACCTGCTCAGCAGTAATGGTGCACGGCGGCACCACGTGAATGCGGTTCTCCACCACAAAGGCCAACAGCCCAGCCTCGGTTAAGGCCCCTTTGATCGCGGCCATGTCGGCGGCGGTCAGCGGCGTTTTTTGTTCACGGCTGCTCACCAGTTCCAGCGCCTGGAACAGGCCGCGACCACGCACCTCGCCGATAATGGCGTACTTCTCCGCCAGCGCCTCGAGGCCGGGACGCAGCACCTCGTTGCCGATATAGGCCGCGTTCTCAACCACCTTCTCCTCTTTCATCGCGTCGATGGTGGCGACAATCGCCGCCATCGCCAGCGGATGGCCGGAGTAGGTCAGCCCCCCGGCAAAAAAGTGGTCGTCAAAATAGCGGGCAATCGGTTCGCTAATCAGTACCCCGCCCGCCGGCACGTAGCCCGCGTTAACCCCTTTGGCAAAGGTCACCAGATCCGGCACCACGCCATCTTGTTCGAAGGCGAACCAGCTGCCGGTACGGCCAAAGCCGGCCATCACCTCATCGAGGATCAGCATAATGCCAAACTCGTCGGCCAGGGCACGCACACCCTGCATATAGCCTGCCGGCGGCACGAGGATCCCGGCGGTGCCGGGGATGGACTCCAGCAGGATCGCCGCGATGGCCGTCGGCCCCTCGCATTCAATGATCCGCCGCAGATGCGCCAGCGCGCGCTGGCACTCCTCTTCCTCAGTCGCGGCATTGAACTCGCTGCGGTAAAGGTAGGGGTTGAAGAAGTGAACATGGCCGCGGGAGAACTCATTCGGCACCCGGCGCCAGTCGCCGGTAGCGGCGATCGCGCTGCCGGTGTTGCCATGGTAGGAACGATAGGCCGACAGCACCTTGTCGCGCCCGGTATAGAGCCGCGCCATGCGAATCGCGTTCTCATTGGCATCCGCCCCGGCGTTGGTGAAGAACACCTTGCTGAAGCCCGCCGGCGCCAGGTCGACAATGCGCTTCGCCGCTTCGCCGCGGGCAAGGTTGGCAGTGGCGGGCGCGATGGTGACCAGGGTCTCCAGCTGCGCCTTCATGGCCGCCAGTACCCGGGGGTGCTGATAGCCAATGTTGACGTTCACCAGCTGGCTGCTGAAATCGAGCCAGGTATTCCCCTCGTAATCCCATAGCTCGCAGCCTTGCGCCCCGGCAATCACCAGCGGATGGAGATTGCCCTGCATCGACCATGAATGAAACACATAAGCGCGATCCAGCTGCCGAACTTCATCATTGCTTACCGCGACCTCGTTCTGTAGTGCCAGCTTCATACCCTGCCCTCTCTCATGTCGTTGTGGTTGGCTTCATCATTGGCCGCGGCAGCGCAAAACGGATAGAGCCAGTGCGTGAAAAACGATGTGACACGGTGTCACATCCGCGTCCGCCGTCTGGCCCTGTGCCTTGCCGTCCGGCGTTTTTATAGTGGAGGGACAACCGCACAGGAGAATGACATGGCAACGAGCAACGTAGTGTTTATCACCGGGGCGACCTCGGGTTTTGGCGAAGCGGCAGCGCAGGTGTTTGCCGACGCGGGCTGGTCGCTGGTGCTGACCGGGCGCCGCTATCCGCGACTGAAGGCCTTGCAGGACAGACTCGCCGCCCAGGTGCCGGTGCATATTATTGAGCTTGACGTTCGTGACAGCGAGGCGGTGGCTGCCGCCGTGGCGTCGCTCCCCGCCCCCTTCGCCGATGTCACCACCCTGATCAACAACGCCGGGCTGGCGCTGTCGCCACTGCCGGCGCAGGAGGTGGCGCTGGAGGACTGGAAAACGATGATCGACACCAACGTCACCGGTCTGGTGACGATGACCCACGCCCTGCTGCCGACGCTGATACGCCATGGCGCCGGGGCGAGTATTATCAATATCGGCTCGATTGCCGGACAGTGGCCCTATCCCGGCAGCCATGTGTATGGCGCCAGCAAGGCGTTTGTGAAGCAGTTCAGCTATAACCTGCGCTGCGATCTGCTTGGCACCGGCGTGCGGGTCACCGATCTGGCGCCGGGGATTGCCGAGACCGAATTTACCCTGGTGCGTACCAAAGGCGACCAGGCGGCATCGGATAAGCTCTATCGCGGCACCACGCCGCTGAGCGCGCGCGATATCGCCGAGCAGATGTTTTATATCGCCACGTTGCCGGCGCATATGAACATTAACCGGGTGGAGGTGATGCCGGTGCGCCAGGCGTGGCAGCCGTTCGCCATCGATCGGGATTAAGCGAAACCCGACGCATCCCTTGCCGGCGCTGCCGGCAGGGGATGCAAGCCGGACTAACGGCTGCTTTGCAGAAACTGCCTGACGCGTTCGGAGTCAGGCTGAGTGAAGAACTTCTCCGGCGGCGCCTTCTCAATCAGCAGTCCCTTCTCCAGAAACACCACCTCGTTGGACACCTGGCGGGCAAAATCCATCTCGTGCGTCACCACTACCATGGTGTAACCCTCGGCGGCGAGGGCTTTCATTACCCCCAACACCTCATTAACCAGCTCCGGATCCAGCGCCGACGTCGGTTCATCGAAGAGAATAACTTCGGGCGACATCGCCAGTGAACGAGCGATCGCCACCCGCTGCTTCTGCCCGCCGGAGAGAGTGATCGGGTAAACATCGGCTTTGTGCGCCATGCCCACTTTCTCCAGCTGCTGCATGGCAATGGCCTTCGCCTCGTCTCGTTTCATGCCCTTAACGTGCAGCAGCGCCTCGCTGACGTTTTGCTGAACGGTCAGATGCGGCCACAGGTTAAAACTCTGAAAGACCATCCCCACCCGCTCGCGGATTTTGGCCAGCTGGCGGTGCGACATCGCCCGGCCGCGCTGCTCATCAATCCCCAGTCGCTGACCGCTGATATGAATTTCGCCGCGGTCCGGCTGTTCCAGCCAGTTCATACAGCGCAGCAGGGTGGATTTTCCCGACCCGGACGAGCCGAGAATACTCACCACGGTCCCCTTCTCCACCGTCAGATTAATATCCCGCAGGACTTCCACATTATCGAACTGTTTGGAAACGTTTTTAACGCTTACGGCAATAGACTCAGGCATGGCTCATTCCTCTTTTGGCTCCCCAGGCGGTCAGGCGCTTAATCAGCAACTCCAGCAGAATGCTGATCGCCCAGTAAAGCCCAATGGCGACGATAAAGGCGTTAAACGGAATAAAATAGGTCGCCTGGACGCTGTTGGCGGCGGCGGTGATCTCCTGAACGGTAATAATGCTCAGGAAAGCGGTGTCCTTCAGGCAAATAATCAGCTGATTGCCGATCAGCGGTAAGGCGGAAGAGACGATATTCGGTAAAATAATCCGCCGGAAAATGGCATAGCGCGAAAAGCCCTGAGCAATCGCCGCTTCAATATATCCGCCGGAAAATACCCGTCGCTGGCTGCGCAATATTTCAAAGAAATAGGCACCATGATAAATAATCAGGGCCAGTAAACCGGCGGTCCACGGCTCCATACTAATACCGAGCTGCGGCAGCCCGTAATACAGAAGATAAGCGAGGATCAAAAAAGGGATCGCGCGCATCAGGCTGACGAAAGCAATAATAATCCGGTTAATCACTTTCTTTTGATATTCGCTAAAATAACACAGCGCAATACCGATAATCAGCGCCGCCAGGGCGGCGGTAATAAACAGTTCGAGGGTCGCGAATAACCCGGCAATAAAGCTATCGCGAACCGACCAGATAACGCCCCACTGATTCATAATGCCTCCCGTTCCTAGCGCGCCAGACGCCTGGCTTTACGTTCCGCGATACCCTGCAGCTTCAACAAACAGCCGATGATCACCACATACAGCAGGCCGGCGGCGAGGATCGGCGACAGCGGCTCGTAGGTGACCGAGGAGATACGGTTGGTGACCCGGGTGAGATCCACCACGCCAATCACGGCGATGGCCGGGCTACCTTTGATCAAAAAGGACATCTCATTGACCAGCGCCGGCAGGCTCTCGATCCACATCTGCGGCAGCATGATGTAGCGGAAGTAGGTCCAGCGGCGCATTCCCACCGACTCCGCCGCCTCCCGCTGTTCGCGCGGAAAGGTGCGGAAGGCGTTGCGCCAGATCTCAGCGTTAAACGCCGAGGTGTTAAGCGTCAGCGCCACAATCGCGGCCACGTTCTTGTCGAGGTTAATACCCATCGTGGGCAGCGAAAGAAACAGAAACAGCACCAGCGTCACCAGCGGCGTCGCGCGGGCCAGACTGATATAGACCACCAGCAGCTGGTCGATCACCGGCAGGCGCAGCATCCGCACCAGGGCAATCAGCAGGCCCGCCACCACCCCGAAGGCGATAGCGATGGCCGAAATCCAGAGGGTCGTCCATGCGCCTTCGATTAATAACTGCCAGGAAATTGCATCCATGAGGCCCTCCTTCTCAGCAACAGGCGGCGGTCGCCCGCCGCGGAATATTACAGTCCGGCGAGTTTGTGAAACTGTTCCGGGCTGGTGATCGCCTCGGTCGGCAGGTTGTCATAGGTTTCGCCAAACCATTTTTTCTGCAACTCGGCGAGCTTGCCGGTCTCCTTCATGTGGTTCATAAACTTGGTCATATAGGCCAGCAGCTGCGGCGAATTTTTCGGGATCGGCCACGCCATATACCCCGGTCCGGAGACGGCCAGCCCTTTGGCGAAGACCTTCGGTTTGGCTTTCGCCAGGTCGTTTACCGAGATCACCACGTTAATCACGTAATCCAGTCGCTTATTCGCCAGGTCGGCGTAGGCTTCCGGATAGGAGGGATACTCCACCACCGGTCCCAGCTTGCCGCCGGTCTTCTCCAGCATCGCCTTCAGCTCCGGCAAACGCGCCAGCAGCGCGCTCCCGGCCTGTAACCCCACTTTTTTGCCGCTGAGATCGGCAATGGTATTTAACGAGGTATCGCCAGCGCGTTTGACGAAATAGTGCTGTGCGGAGGCCCACGGTGGGGTGAAATCAAAGACCTTCAGCCGCTCATCGGTAATAACCGCCCCGGTTAAGGCCATATCGTATTGCCCGGTGGAGACAGCCGCTAATAATCCGGTCCACGGTAATATGCTCTGGTCGACATGGAATTTGGCGTACTTACGTAATTCCTCAAGCATATCTTTGTTAAAGCCATCGGCCTGGCCATTATTCATAAAGTTAAACGGCGCATAATCATCTTCCGTCGCCACTTTCAGGGTGCCGGATTTTTCTATTTCCGGAAGATCCGCCGCGACGGCGTGATAAGAAAAAGCGACCGTTAATACAGCGCTCAGACACATTGATGCCAATGATTTTTTCATTATTTCACCCCTGATGGATTGGCCAGACGGGTTCATTCCAGAACGCGAAAAGGTTTCTGCAAAATAGTGGCCGGGGACGTTCCGGTCCACGGCGGCTGAATACGTTTTTAATGTGGGAGCGTTTTTCAATTCCGTATAGAGCCAGATGGGCCGCATCGCTGTGTCAGATGGTGGCAGGGTGGTATGGAATTTGCTGAGTGTAACGGGTGGTCGCAATGCGTTATTGCCAGAGGAGCCCCGTATGATCCGTCACCTGTTACACGTTGATTTCCAGCCTGGCCGCGGTTTGCAGGAACAGGTACGAGAGACGCTGGTGAATGCCATTCTCAGCGGGATCTTCGCCGCCGACACCCCGCTGCCCTCCTGTCGCCAGCTGGCCAGCCAGCTTCGCGTCTCGCGCAACACCACCGCGCTGGTGTTTGAAAGTCTGGTCAACGAGGGCTACCTGATTAGCCGCCCACGAAGCGGTTACTACCTGCATCCCGACTATCATGAAGCTTCGCCTGCCGCCGTCGAGAGTGCACCGCAGCGCGAAGCCGCTGCACCACGCTGGGGCGACCGGCTGCAGATGACCCCCAGCCAGCAGGAGTCGATCCTCAAACCGGCGGGCTGGATGCACTACCGCTACCCGTTTATCTACGGCCAGCCCGATACCCGCCAGTTCCCGCTGGCCACCTGGCGCTCGGCGGCGAACTGGCTGCACGGCGGGGTGCGCGACCCGGCGTGGGTCATCGACCATATTGACCAGGATGTGCCGATGCTGATCGAGCAGATCCGTACCCGGGTGCTGCCCAAGCGCGGCATTGTCGCCGCGCCGGACGAAATTCTCATCACCCTTGGCTCGCAAAATGCGCTCTACCTGCTGACCCGACTGCTGCTCTCTTCCACCACCCGCATTGGCGTCGAAAACCCCTGCTTTCGCGAAGCCATCAACACCTTTCTGCTCGCCGACGCCGAGGTGGTGCCGCACCCGGTGGATGAAGAGGGGATCGTGCTTAATGAGCGTCCCTGCGATTACTACTATGTCACTCCAGGCCATCAGGTGCCCACCGGGGTGACCATGAGCAGTGCGCGGCGTCGCCAGCTGCTGGAGCATGCCGCCCGCCATGACGCGGTCATTATTGAAGATGATTATGACTCGGAGAGTAACTTTACCCTCAACCCGCTGCCGGCGCTGAAGGCCAGCGATCGCAGCGGCCGGGTGGTGTATGTCAGCAGCCTGTCAAAAGCGCTGTCGCCGGGGCTGCGGCTGGGGTTTATGGTCGCCGACCCGGACCTGATCGACGAGGCGCGCGCCCTGCGCCGGCTGGTCTATCGCCATCCGCCGACCAACATTCAATACCAGATGGCCCACTTCCTTGCCCAGGGCCATTATGAAACCCATCTGCGGCGCTACCACTACGACTCCGCCCAGCGCTGGGAACGCCTGCATGCCGCCCTGCAGCGCTATCTGCCGTCGTGTCGTGCCCTGGCGGGGAGCGAACATGCTAACGCCTTCTGGCTGCAGACCCCGGCGCAGATCAACACCCAGCAGCTCACCTGGCGCGCCGCTCACGCTGGCGTGCTGATTGAGCCCGGGGCGCGCCATTTTCTCAGCGCCGCGCCGCCGGATAACTATTTTCGCATGGGATTCCACGCCATTAACCCTGACGCCATCGCCCAGGGGGTGGAGGTCCTGCGCGGCCAGCTGGAGCAGATGGGTTAGCGGTATTGTTCATACTCAACGGCGTCGCGCACGCTGAGCAGCGCCGGGCGCAGGCTGTCGAGAGGAACTGAACCGAGCGCAATGCGCAGCGCCTGTGGGATCGTGGCGGAGACGCAGAACGGCTCGGCGGTCGACACCGAAATACGGCGTTCCATCAGCGCATTCGCCAGTCGATCGGCCCGGCTCTCTTCACCCAGAGGCAGCCAGACAAAGTACGAATCGGGATGACTGACGACGGGAAGCCCACAAAGCACCTCGCGGGCCACCTGCTGCCGCTGTCGCGCATCCTGTCGTTTCTGCATTTCAAAGCGGGCCACCGTGCCATCTTCAATCCAGGCGCAGATCAGCGAACTTATCAGCGTCGGCGTATTCCACGTCGTGGCCCGGATGGCGCGCTCAATCTCCGGCCGGTAGCGCGGCGGAGAGATCACCACGCCCACGCGCAGTCCGGTGGCGATATTTTTTGAAAAACCGGTGACATACACCGTTCTTTCCGGCGCATAGCTGATCACCGGCGGCGGCGGACGGCTCACCAGCCGGGCGTAGGCGGCATCTTCAATAATCAGCAGATCGTGCTGGCGCGCGAGATCGGCCAGCGCCTGCCGCTGCCCGGTGTTGAGCACCCAGCCCAGCGGATTGTGCAGCGTTGGCATGGTATACACCGCCCGCACCCGCCGCTGCTGGCACAGCGTATGAAGCGCCTGCAGGTCCGGCCCCTCCGGTCGACAGGGGATCGCCGCCAGCTCCAGATGATACAGCGCCGCCAGAACCTTGAAGCCCGAATAGGTCAGCGCATCCACCGCCACCACATCGCCCGGACGTAACAGCCCCATGACGGTCACTGCCAGCCCGTGCTGTGCGCCGTTGACGATCAGGACATTTTCCGCATCCGGCGTAAAGTGCTGGCAGGTTAAATGGCGGGCGATAATTTCCCGCTCGGCGAGCCGCCCGGCATGAGGCTGATAGCGCAGATGCGAGTCAATATCGCCCGCCATCGCCAGCTGCCTGAGCGCCTCGCGCAGCGCATCGCCCTGCTCCGGCAGCGAAGGGTAGTTGAAATTGAGATCCACGACATCGGCAGCCACCACCTGCTGATCGACCCCATGCCCCGGCGGCAGCGAGAGGTCGCGCACGAAGGTGCCGCGGCCGGTTTCGCCGCTGACCAACCCCATCTCTTCCAGTTCACGGTAGACGCGCGTGGCGGTGGCCAGCGAGATGCGCTCCCCGGCGGCAAGGATACGGTGCGTCGGCAGACGGGTGCCTGCGGGCAGTTGCCCGCTGCGGATCGCCTGGGCATATCGGTCGACAACGGCTTTATATCGGGCTTTCATCGTGAAATGTATCTATGACAATAATTTGATTGTATTAGATTGGGCACATTACCATCGCCACAGACGATGCTCAAGCGGGCACAGCACATCTGATAACGCGAGGTTAACGTGGTAGATTCAACAATGGATAAATCGGTGCCCGGTCCCTGGTCCGGATGGCTTCATGGTTTACTGGGGGTGATTATTTTTAGCGGTTCGCTGCCCGCGACGCGGCTGGCGGTGCAGGATATGGATCCGTTCTTATTGACCTTTCTGCGCGCCTCCATCGCCGGGCTGCTTGCCGTCGCGCTGCTGGTCGGCTTTCGCCAGAAACGCCCGCGCCTGGCGCAGCTTGTACCCTTGATCATCGTCTCATCAGGGGTGGTGATCGGCTTTCCCCTGCTCACGGCGCTGGCCCTGCAGCACATCACCTCGGCGCATTCGATTGTGTTCATTGGCCTGCTGCCGCTGATGACCGCCCTCTTCGGCGTACTGCGCGGCGGCGAACGCCCGCGGCGGGCTTTCTGGATCTTTTCGCTGCTGGGCAGCCTGCTGGTGGTGGGATTCGCCCTGACGCAAAGTGCGGCGGCCTCACTCAGCGGCGATCTGCTGATGCTGGCGGCGGTTATCGCCTGCGGCCTCGGCTATGCGGAAGGGGCAAAGCTGACGCGGGAGCTCGGCGGCTGGCAGGTGATCTGCTGGGCGCTGGTGATAGCCCTGCCGTTGATGCTCCCCGCCTCGCTGCTGGTTCAGCCCACGTCCTGGCATGCCATCTCGGCCTCCTCCTGGGCGGCGCTCGGCTATGTGTCGCTGTTCAGCATGCTGATCGGTTTCATCTTCTGGTACAAAGGGCTGGCCGCGGGCGGGATCGCCGCCGTCGGCCAGCTCCAGCTATTGCAGCCGTTCTTCGGGCTTGGCCTGTCGGCGGCGCTGTTGCACGAAACCGTCAGCCCCTTGATGCTGGCGGTTACGCTGGGCGTGGTGCTGTGCGTGGTGGGCTCGCGCAAATTTGGCCGTCAGCGGGTTGTCGCAGGGAGCGGGAGCCGTGATTGACCGCCCCGTCATCCGCCGACCCGGGCCGCGGAGGCGTAACCGCCTTACCCGGGCGACAGCGTGATCAACGGCTGGAGGACGCGTCGCCGGGGAGGACGACCGTCTACACCGGCCGCGCGTACTGAAGCATCACCTGCAGCAGCACGTTGGCGCCGGCGGCGACGTGCTCCGGCGAGGCATACTCAATTTCGTTATGGCTGATCCCGTCCTTGCAGGGAATAAAAATCATCCCGGTGGGCGCCAGGTAGCTCATATACACTGCGTCATGCCCGGCGCCGGAGACGATCGGCCGCGCCGGATAGCCCAGCCGCTGCGCGGCATCGGCAATGGCCTGCTGGCATTCGGCATCGAACGGCGCCGCCGGATAGTGGCTTACCTGCTTCAGGGCCACCTGCAGACCGCTCTCCCGCTCAACCTCCGCGATAAACGCCCGCAGCTGGCGATCCATCTCGTCCACCAGCGCATCGCTGAGATTGCGCATATCAATGGAGAAGGTGACCTCCCCTGGCACCACGTTGCGGCTGTTGGGCCACACCTGCACGCTGCCGACGGTGCCGCGTCCCTCTTCGCTGCGCCCGGCAATGGCCACCACTTCCTGCATAATGCGCGTCGCCACCTGCAGGGCATCCTGACGCAGGCGCATCGGCGTAGGCCCGGCGTGCGAGGCCTGGCCGGTGACCACGCAGTCGTACCAGCGGATCCCCAGCACGCCCTGCACGATACCGATGGTTTTCGCTTCATCTTCGAGAATCGGCCCCTGCTCGATGTGCGCTTCAAAATAGGCGCCGATGGGATGCTCCCCTGGGGTCTGCTCGCCAATATAGCCGATCTGCGCCAGCGCCTCGCCGACGCTGACGCCCTCTTTATCCGTGACGGCCCAGGTCTCTTCCAGCGGGAAGACGCCGGCAAAGACCCCGGAGCCCATCATCACCGGCACAAAGCGCGACCCCTCTTCGTTGGTCCAGAACACCACCTCAATCGGCGCGTCGGTGTCAATCTGCAGATCGTTGAGCGTGCGCACCACCTCCAGCGCCGCCAGCACGCCGTAGTTGCCGTCAAATTTGCCGCCGGTGGGCTGGGTGTCAATATGGCTGCCGGAGACGATGGGCGGCAGGCTGGGGTTGCGGCCTTCCCGGCGCATAAACACATTGCCGATTTTATCGATGGTGACGCTCATCCCGGCCTCCCGCGCCCAGCCTATGACCTTGTCCCGCCCCTGGCGGTCGAGGTCGGTGAGAGTCAGACGGCGGCAGCCGCCCTTCGGCGTGGCGCCGATCTGCGCGAGATCCATTAACGACGCCCACAGGCGGTCGCCATTGATGCGCCAGCCGGTGGTGTCGGTCGCGGGGGTAAAAAGTACATCACTGCTCATGGTGGTCTCCTGACATCAAGGTCGCCGCCAGCGTAACCGGCGGTGGGAATGCGCTATCAACGCCTGGTCTTCATCCTGTATGGTTTTTTGCCGCTACTCAGACGGCAAGAGCCTGGGCGTTAGCGTCAATCGCCAGCTCGCGCCAGCGGTGGCAACTCACCGCGTGGCGCTCCGCGACGGATTCCGTCGGCGGCAGACTCTGCTCACAGACCGGGCGACGGTGCGGGCAGCGCTCGGCAAAAGCGCAGCCGGGCGGCAAGCGCGCCAGATCCGGCGGCGCGCCGGGAATGCAGTGCAGGGCATCACCTTTCTTAAGCCCCTCTTTCGGCCGACTGCCCAGCAGCACCTGGGTATACGGATGGCGCGGGTGGCGCAGGATCTCGCTCATCGACGCCTCCTCGACGATCCGCCCGGCGTACATCACCGCCACCCGGTCGGCGATCTCCACCGCGGCGCCGATATCGTGGGTCACAAACACGATCGACAGCCCACGCTGCTTTTGCTGCTCGCGCAGCAGGATCAGGATCTGGATTTGCACCGTGGCGTCGAGGGCGGTGGTCGGCTCATCCGCCAGCAGCAGCTGCGGGTTACAGGAGAGCGCAAGGGCGATCATCGCCCGCTGGCGCATCCCGCCGGACATCTCGTGCGGGTAAGCATCCAGCCGCCGCTCGGGGCTGGGAATGCGCACCTGGCGCAGGGCCTCCAGCGCCCTATCCCGGGCCGCCTGGCGCGACAGCCCTTCGTGGCGGCGCAGCCCTTCAATAATCTGTTGTCCGACGGTGTAGACCGGATCGAAGGCCAGCAGCGGCTCCTGAAAAATCATCGCGCAACGTCCGCCGCGGTAGCGCCGCAGCTGACTGGCGCTCATCGTCAGCACCTCGTCGTCCCCCACCTGCAGGGTGCCGGAGAGCTCACTGCTCCCCGGCGGGTGCAGGCGCATCAGCGCTCGCAGGGTCACGCTCTTGCCGGAACCCGACTCGCCAATCAGCGCCATCACCTCCCCCTTTTGTACGTCAAAGGAGACCCCGTTGACCGCGTTGATGGTCTGTCCGTCGCGGCGAAAGACGACCCGCAGGTCGCGCACATGGACAAAGGCGTTATCCGACATGGCTGACCTCCTTAAGGGGGATGCTTTGATGCCAGGGCGAGGCCGGCTGCGCCATCAGGCAGGCGCTCTGGTGCCCCTCCCCGACCGCCTCCAGCCGCGGTTTTACCTCGGCGCAGACCGCCTTCGCATGCGGGCAGCGGGTGTGAAAGCGGCAGCCGCTCGGCGGCGCGATGGGGCTGGGGGGATCGCCGCTCAGCGGTGAGGTCAGGGTGCGGTTTTCCGGGTCCATGGAGGGCATCGAGCTTAACAGCGCCCGGGTATAGGGGTGGGCGGAGGCGGTAAACAGCTGCTCCGCCGGGCCAATCTCCACCACTTCGCCAAGGTACATGACGAGGATCCGATCCGACAGCCAGCGAACCACGTGCAGATCGTGGCTGATGAACACGTAGGTCAGCTCGAGGGTCCGTTTCAGCTCCTGCAGCAGTTGCAGCACCTGGGCTTCGACCGATTTATCCAGCGCCGACACCGCCTCATCGAGGATCACCAGTCGCGGCTTCATCGCCAGCGCGCGGGCGATATTCACCCGCTGCCGCTGGCCGCCGGAGAGCGCATGCGGGTAGCGGTCGGCAAAGCGCGCCGGTTCAAGGCCAACGTGCGCCAGCAGATAGCGGGCATATTCGCTGGCCTCCCTGGCGCTGACGCCATGTACGCGCTGGCCGAAGGCGATGCTCTCCTCCATGGTCATGCGCGGATTGAGCGAAGCATAGCTATCCTGGAAGACCATCTGCACCTGACGACGGTAGGCTTTCAGCGGCAGACGTGACGAGCCGACCCCCTGTCCGTCGAAGATCAGTTCGCCGCTGTCCTGGGTGAGCAACTGCATCAGCAGCCGGGCGGTGGTCGATTTGCCGCAACCCGACTCGCCGACCACCCCCAGGGTTTCGCCTTTCATCACCGTGAAGCTGATATCGTCCACCGCCTGGACCACCTCCCGGCCTTTGCCGCCGCGAAAGTACTTCAGCAGGTGATTAACCTTCAGCAGCGGCTGCGCCGGCCCGCCAAGGTCGATATTGATAAAGGGTTGCATCGCTTACTCCTTAATCGCCATTGCCGCACGCAGGCGGTCCGCGAGGATATTGAACGAAATGGAGGTGATAAAAATCATCAGGCCCGGCAGGGCGGCCACCCACGGCTGGGTATAGATTGCCGTGCGCAGCGTATTGAGCATCAGCCCCCACTCGGGCTCCGGCGGCCGCACGCCGAGGCCGAGAAACGACAGGCCGGAGGCGAGGATCATGCACACCGAAATCAGCCCGGTGGAGAAAACGAAGATCGGCCCGAGCACGTTGCCCAACACCTGGACGCGGATAATGGTGAACGCGCTGGCGCCAGTGGCCCGGGCGGCGTCGATATAGTCCATATGCCGCACCTGGGCGGTCACGCTCTCGGCAATCCGCGCCACCTGCGGGACAAACACGAGGGTCAGCGACAGCAACGCATTGCCGATGCCCGCCCCCAGCGCTCCCGACAGCGCAATCGCCAGCAGGACGGAGGGAAAGGCATAGAATACATCCACGGTGCGCATAATCACGGTATTGGTTTTGCCTCCCGTGTAGCCGGCGATAATCCCGATGGCCCCGCCGATAAAAAAGGCGAACACCACCGGGACAATTCCCATAAACAGCGACAGTCGGGTGCCAAGGATCAGCCGCGACAGCATGTCGCGTCCCAGCTCATCCGAGCCCAGCGGGAAGCCGTCGCTGCCGATGGGTTTCAGGCGCAGGAACATCGACGTTTGATAGGGATCTTTGACGATAAGCCACGGACCGAACAGCGCCAGGGCCAGCAGCAGGAGGATCACCACGCCCACCACCACGCCGCCGGGGTCGCGCAGTAGGCGGCGCAATACCCCACGCCAGTAACCTTGCCGGGAAGCGTGGGCCGCTGCGGCCGGAACCGCTTTCGTCGTTGCCGTATCCACCATGGTCAGCTCCTCTTAATACGCGGGTCGAGGGTGGTCTGCAGAATATCCACCAGCAGGTTGAGCAGCACGAAAAACAGCGCCAGCACCCAGATGGTGCCCTGCAGCAGGGGCAGGTCGCGCTGAAAAATGGCGGTGTTGAGCAGCAGTCCGGTTCCCGGCCAGGAGAAAACGGTCTCCACAAGGATCGAGCCGCCCATCAGATAGCCCACCTGCAGCCCCATCACCGCCAGCGCGGTGGGCGCGGCATTTTTCATGACGTGGACAAAGATGCGCGACTCATTGAGCCCGCGGGCGCGCAGGCCAACGATAAACTCCTGGCTGAGGATATCAGCCACCTGCGAGCGCACGGTGCGGGCGATAATCCCGGTGGGGATCACCGACAAGGTGATGGCCGGTAGCAGCATGAACTGCAGGTGCGCCCAGTCCCAGTGCCAGCCCACCTCGCCTATCGGCCCGCCGCCGGTGGCCGGCAGCAGCGCGAACTTAACGCTGCAGAGGATCACCAGCAGCATCCCCAGCCAGTAGTGCGGCACGCTGACGCCAAATACCGACAACACCGAGGCCAGACGGTCAATGACGCTGTTGCGAAAATAGCCGGCGACAAAGCCGAACAGGCTGCCGAGGACGAAGCCGATCGCCGTCGCCAGCAGCGCCAGGCGCAGGGAGTACGCCACCGCGGTCATCACTTCGTCTATCACCGGGCGGCCGGTGGCGACCGACATACCAAGGTCGCCATGCAGCGCCCGCCACAGCCAGTGGATAAACTGCAGGGGCAGCGGCTTATCAAAGCCGTAAGCCTGCATTAACGTCTGACGCAGCGCCTCCGAGGCGTCCGGCGGCATCACCGACACCAGCGGGTCGCCCGGAGCGATCTGCACCAGCATGAAACAGATCACCGCCACCCCAAACATGGTGGGGATAGCCAGCAGAATGCGGTATAGCAGCGTATTGATCATCGGTCGCCCCTTTCACGATTACTCTTTTTTGCTCACCAGGCTGAGGTCGATAAACCAGCTCTGCGGTTGCACCACCCCGGTCACCGCAGGGGAAATCGCGCGCGGCCCGACGTCGTGGGCGACAAACAGGAACGGCACCTGATCCACCAGCGCGGCGTGCAGCTCACCGGCCGCTTGGTTCATCTCCGCCGGGGTAAAGGCGTGTTTGACGGCGGCAGCCAGCTTCTCCGTCTCCGGAGTGGAGAAGTAACCCCAGTTGGTCGCCACCGGCGGAAACGCTTTGGCGGTCGAGAAGCGGATCAGGCCAAAGTAAGGATCGTTAACCGCGGCGCTGACGTTGATCGCATCGATCCCTTTCGCCGACGGGTCCCGGGCGCCCAGGCGCCAGTTGGTAAACAGGGTGTTCCATTCCACCACTTTGATATCCACATTGAAGAAGCAGCTCTTCAGGCTCTGCTGGATATACTCGTTCATCGGCAAGGGCTGCATCTGCCCGGAGCCGGAGGCCGAGGTGGCCACCGTGACGTGCAGCGGCTTGCTGGCGCTGTATCCGGCCTCGGTCATTAGCTGGCGGGCGGTGTCCGGGTCATATTTGATCTGGAAGGTGGGTTTGCCATGCCACGGGCTGTCAGCCTCGTAGACCCCGGTGGCCTCGGTCATGTAGCCGCCGAGGTAGCTCTTCAGCTCGGCGCGGTTCAGACACAGGTTGGCCGCTTTGCGCACGCGGATGTCCTGCCACGGCGATCCTTTTTCAAAGGAGAACTGCCAGGGCCACAGGTGCGGCTGGGTGTTGGCGTAGAGGTGAAAACCCTGAGATTTGATCTGATCGATGGCGTCCGGCGCCGGGGCTTCAATCCAGTCCACCTGCTTCGACAGCAGCGCCGCAGTGCGGGCGTTGGCCTCCGGCAAGGGGATCAACACCACTTTATCCACCCGGGGAATGCGATCTTTGTTCCAGTAGTCGGGGTTTTTATCGAGGATCAGCTGCTGACGCGGCACCAGTTTCTCCAGTTTGAACGGGCCGCTGCCCACCGCGTGGGCGGCGAAGGCGGTCCACGCCTGTTTGCTGCGCGCGGCGCTATCTCCCGCGCTGGCCGGCACCGCATCATATTGCTTCTGCCACGCCGTCGGCGAGACGATAAACAGGTTGGTGATGTTGTACGGCAGCAGCGCGTCTGGTTCCGAGGTGGTCAGCGCCACAGTGTGATCGTCAATTTTCTCTGCGCCGGTGAGGGTCGGCATACGGGACAGGGTGTTGCCGATCTGGCCCGGCGCGTACTGCGGCGCCGCTTTATTCAGCACCTTATCCACGTTCCAGACAATGGCGTCGGCGTTCACCTCCGTCCCATCATGGAACCTGACGCCCGGACGCAGGGTGAAAATCCAGCGGCTGGTGTTCTGCGGATCGATGTGCCACTCGGTCGCCAGCCCCGGCACCAGACCGCTGGGCTTTTCACCTTGCGACAGATCCCACTCCACCAGCGCGTCGTACAGCGGGATGCCGGTAAAGCGGTTGCCCTCATAGCCTTGATCCGGCTGGCCAAGGGTTAACGGAATATCCGCGGCGGTCATGGCAATCCGCAGCGTGGAGGCGTTGGCAGGTAAGGCGGCGCCCGCCAGGGCCAGTGCGCCGCTCACCGCCACGGCGAGACGACCGGCACGCGAAAATAACGTCTTTTTGTGCATCACATGATCCCTGTTAAATAAAGTGTCACGGATTAACAGGCAAAATGCGTACCAGCTCTTACGCGGACGAAAATAGGCCAAAACCGACCGGTAAAATAAGAAGGACTTATATTATCACCATGATAATTATGGGAAAATAATTGCGCCTTATTCCGCCGCACCGCCAGCGGGAAATATGTTGCAGAATTGCACCAGCCGCTATAAGACAAATTTCAAATAATCACCCTGCGTCACTTTTTATTCATCCCCGTCCTCCGCCGCCGCGTATTATCCGTCGGGATCAATCCCTTCTATACTTCAGGGAACACATCGACCGGGAGAGACTATGCCTTTAGCCGATTTTCACCGCTCCGATCCTTTTACCCTCGGTATCGAACTGGAGCTGCAGGTGGTGAACCCGCCGGGTTACGACCTTAGCCAGGATGCCTCGACGCTGATTGCCGACGTCCAACATCAGTTGACCGTGGGAGAAGCCAAACACGACATCACCGAGAGCATGCTGGAGATCGCCACCGGGGTGTGCCGCGACATCAGCCATGCCCAAACCCAGCTCAGCGCCATCCAGCAGGCGGTTCAGCGCGCGGCGCTGCGCCATCATCTGCAGATCTGCGGCGGCGGTTCGCACCCCTTTCATGCCTGGCAGCGCCAGCAAATCAGCGACAATCCGCGCTATGTCAAAACCGTCGAGCATTTTGGCTATCTGGCGCAGCAGGCCACGGTCTTTGGCCAGCATGTGCACGTCGGCTGCCAGAGCGGCGACGACGCCCTCTATCTGCTGCACGGCCTGTCGCGCTTTGTACCGCACTTCATCGCCCTTAACGCCGCCTCGCCGTGGTTTGACAGTACCGACAGCCGCTTCGCCTGTTCACGCCTGAACCGCTTCTCCTCCTATCCCGACAACGGTCCGATGCCGTGGGTGGCAGACTGGCAGGGGTTTCGTCGCCTGTTCCGCCAGCTGAGCTACACCAGCATGATCGACAGCATGAAGGATCTGCACTGGGATATTCGCCCCAGCCCGCAGTTTGGTACCGTCGAGGTCAGGGTGATGGACACCCCCCTGACCCTCGCCCAGGCGATCCATATCGCCGGCTTTATTCAGACCCTGGCCTGCTGGTTGTTGACGGAGCGCCCTTTTAAGCACCAGCCTGATGATTATCTGCTGTACCCCTTTAACCGCTATCAGGCGTGCCGCTATGGGCTGGACGGGACCCTCACCGACGTGCGCAGCGGAGAGCAGCGCAGCATCCGTCAGGAGATCCTGCAGCTCGCCGACTGGCTGGCCCCCTTCGCCCATCAGCTGAAGGCGACGGCGGCGCTGGAAGCGGTGGTCCGCCAGGCGAAATCGCCGCACAGCGAAGCGCAGCAGATGCGCGACTTTATCGCCAACGGCGGTTCGCTTTCCGGCCTGGTGCAAAAACACTGTGAGATTTGGGCGGCATAAGGCAGCGAGGCGGGTATACTCGGCGCAGACCATAGAAAGGACTGCCCATGTTATTACGTTGCCTGCTCCCCCTGGCGCTGCTGCCTCTGGCCGCCGTCGCCAGCGCCGCCTGTACCCTCACCGACCCGACGCTGACCCTGCAGAGCTATCGGGTGGATGCGCAGAACGAGCGCATTGCGATGTACTGGCAGGATCGGCACGGCAAAGCCTGGGGTTCCCTGCGTTCGCTGCTGGCGGGTATCGATGGCGATGGCCGGGTGCAGATGGCGATGAACGGCGGCATTTACGATAAAGCCTACGCGCCGCTGGGGCTGTATATCGAAGACGGCAAACGGCTGACGCCGGTAAACCGTTCCGCCGGCGGCGGGAACTTCTTTATCCGCCCCGGCGGCGTGTTCCTGGTGGCGAACGGCCGGGCGAAAATCGTGCCGCTGCCGGCGTACAAACCCTCTCCCGCCATCCGTTATGCGGTGCAGTCCGGCCCGATGCTGATTGAAAATGGCGTCATCAACTGGCGGCTGAAGCCCTCCGCCAGTTCGCGCAAGCTGCGTAACGGGGTGGGTATCGATAAGCAGGGCCAGGTGGTGTTTATGCTCAGCGAGCGCGAGACCAACTTCTATGATTTTGCCTGCTATGCGCAGTCAAAGCTCGGGGTACGGCAGATGCTCTATCTCGACGGCACGCTGTCGAAGATGTACCGCAAAGGCGCCAGCGTGCCGTGGCAATATCATCCGTTCGTGACCATGATAACGGTGGAGAGGAAATAGCCGCCGCCCGGCACAAAAGCGGCGCCGTGCCTGCCGTCCGCTCCCCTTCCCCAGAGAAGAACTCCCTTTTCTGCCAACTGCAACCTGAACGGAAAATTCCCCCTCACCCTAACCCTCTCCCACAGGGAGAGGGGACCGTCCTGCAGTCGTTGCAGCCCCGGTATACACAGCGGAGTCACGGAGAAAGGCGCATACCATTTTTTACGGATATATTATCGCTATGACATAGTCCCTGAAATCTACGGGCGTGCAGCAGGGCCGATTCCCGCTGAAATCGGCGAACCGGAGGTCGGCAGACAAGGGCTGGCCGCCACGGAGGGCGGCCAGAGGCGATTCGAGACACGACGTCGAGTTGAGCCGACCGCAGGCGGACGACCGGGAGGTGAGCGTAGTGCGCAGCACCGATTTCTCTGCGGGACCGGGGGGATTGTAAAGGGGGAGACGGTTTTCTCCCCCTTTACCCGTTCACCAGCGAAGGACTACCCTTTTCTGCCAAACGCAACGTGAACGGAAAATTCCCCCTCACCCTAACCCTCTCCCACAGGGAGAGGGGACCGCCCGGCAGACGCTGTTGCTCCGGCAGATAAGGCCAAACGCGACGTGAACGGAAAATCCCCCTCACCCTAACCCTCTCCCACAGGGAGAGGGGACCGTCCTGCAGTCGTTGTGGCGCCGCGCTTACCCCCGCCGATGCGCCCACTCACGCATACGCTGAAACAGCACATACAGCGACGGGATAAACAGGATGCCGATCATCGTCGCCACCAGCATACCGCTGAATACCGTGGTGCCGATGATCCGCCGGCTCTGCGCCCCGGCGCCGGTGGCGAGCATCATCGGCATGATGCCGATAATAAACGACACTGCGGTCATCATCACCGCGCGGAAACGGCGGGTGGCCCCCTCGCGCGCGGCATCGACAATCGACAGCCCCTCCTCGCGCCGGCTGCGGGCGAATTCAACAATCAGAATCGCGTTCTTCGCCGCCAGGGCAATCAGCAGCACCAGCCCTATCTGAACATACACATCGTTGGCATAGCCCGCGGTCCATAGCCAGAGCAGTGCTCCGCCGATAGCGAACAGCACCGAAAGCATGACGCTCGCCGGCAGCGTCCAGCTCTCATACTGCGCCACCAGGAACAACCACGCCATCGCTACCGCCGCCAGCACGATCCACACCGCCTGATTGCCGGTCTGCTGCTCCTGCCAGGAGATCCCGCTCCAGGCGTAGTCATATCCCGGCGGCAGATGGGCCCGCAAAATCTGCTCCATGGCCGCCATCGCCGTGCGGCTGCTGACCCCCTCGGCCGCTGAACCGCTCACCGACACGGACGGGAACTGATTGTACTGCTGAATAAACGGCGCCCCCACCGTCGGCGTAATGGTGACCAGATTGCTCAGCCTCACCCGCTCGCCGTCGCGGCTGCGGACATACAGCTCGCTAATCTGCTCTGCCCGCTCGCGCCACTGCATCTCATTTTGCATCACCACATGATAGACACGATTGTTAAGACTGAAATCGCCGGCGCGCGTGCCGCCGAACGCCGTCTGCAGGCTGCTGAAAATCTGCGCCACCGGCACATCCAGCAGCGCCGCCCGGTCGCGGTCGACCGTCAGGGTCAGCTGCGGCACGTTGCTGCTCCAGGTGGTAAACACCCGGCTCAGCTGAGGATGCTGGTTCGCCAGCTGGAGGATCTCCCGCGTCACCTGCTCCAGCTCCGCCGACGACTGACCGGCCTGCGCCAGGATGCGCAGATCAAACCCCGAGGCATTCCCCAGGCCCGGCAGGGTCGGCGGCGCGAAGGTCATGATCGTCGCCTCCGGCAGCGACAGCAGCTGGCGCTGGATGTCCGCCATCACCGCATCCAGCGGCGGCCGCTGATGCCAGTCTTTGAGCATTACCGAGATAAACCCGCCATTAGAGGCGCTGGTGCCGTTGAGAATGTTGAAGCCGGACACCTGAATCACATCCTCCACCGCCGGGTTAGCCATCAGCAGCTTGCGCGCCTGGGCCATCACCGCCTCGGTACGCTCCAGCGATGCCGCCTCCGGCAGCTGCACGCTGGCAAACAGGTACCCCTGATCTTCCTGCGGCAGGAAGCCTTTCGGCATCGAGGTGAAGCTGAATGCCACCAGCGCGCCTGCCGCCACCGTCGCCGCCAGCGCCAGCCAGGGGCGGCGATTCATCCAGCCCACCAGCCGGCCATAGCCGTCGCGTGTGCCGTCGAGAAGACGGTTAAACGCCCGCCACACCGCCGCTGGCCGGGCGGGACGCGGACGCAGCAGCAGTGCGCAGAGGGCCGGCGTCAGGGTTAGCGCCACCAGGCTCGACAGGGCCACCGCGGTGGAGAGCGTCACGGCAAACTGCCGGTACAGCTCGCCGACGATCCCCGGGAGCAGCGCCACCGGCACAAATACCGCCAGCAGCACCAGGGTCGTGGCGATCACCGGCCCGGCGATCTGCTGCAGCGCCTGGGCGGTGGCCTGCAGGCGATCCAGCCCTTCCGCCATTTTGGTTTCGACATTCTCTACCACCACAATGGCGTCATCCACCACCATCGTCAGGGCGAGAATGATCGCGAACAGGCTGAGGGTGTTGGCGCTGTAGCCCAGCAGATAGAGCACCGCAAAGGTGCCGACCAGTGACACCGGGATCGCCAGCACTACGATCAGCGTCGCCCGCCAGCTCTGCAGAAACAGCGACACCACCACGACCACCGCCAGCAGGGTCAGCGCCAGCGAGACGCCGATCTCTTTGATCGTCGCCGCCACAAAGCGGGTGGTATCGAACTTCACCTCCCAGGTGAGATCCGCCGGAAAGCGAGTGTGCAGGCGGTTAAGCTCCGCACGCACTGCGCTGGCGACCTGCAGGGCATTGGCGGTGGGCGTCGGATAGATCCCCAGATAGGCCGACGCTTTACCGTTCAGCTGCGCGCCGGAGCTGTAGCTGCGGGCGCCCAGCTCAATGGTTGCCACGTCGGCGAGGCGAACCAGCTGCCCCTGCGCGCCGCGGCGGAGGATAATCTCGCCAAAGCTGGCCGCCTCGTTCAGACGCCCCAGCCCGTTGATGGTCAGCGTCTGCTGCTGGCCGTTGAATACCGGCGGGGTGCCCACCTGCCCCGCCGCGCCCTGCACATTCTGCTCGCGCAGCGCCTGGGCAACGTCATCCGTGGTGATGTTGAGCGCGTTCATGCGGTCCGGGCGCAGCCAGATGCGCATACTGTAATCCCGGGCGCCAAACATCTGCACCTCGCCGACGCCGGGCAGGCGGGCCAGCGCCTCGCGCACCTGGGTGCTGGCGTAGTTACTGACAAACAGCGGCGACAGCGTGCCCAGCGGCGAGTAGAGGCTCACCCCCATCAGCAGGTTGCTGGCGCGCTTGCGGACCTGGACGCCATTCTGCTGCACCTCCGCCGGGAGTTGCGCCAGCGCCTGCGCCACCCGGTTTTGCACGTCGATCGCCGCCAGGTCGGCATCGGTGCCCGCCGCGAAGGTAATGCTCAGGCGGTACGTTCCCTCATCCGAGCTGGTGGACTCCATATACAGCATATGATCGACGCCGTTGAGCTGGGTCTCCAGCGGGGCGGCGATGGCTTCCGCCACATCTGACGCGCTGGCGCCCGGCCAGCTGGCGCTGACGTTCACCACCGGCGGGGTGATCGCCGGGTACTGCTCCACCGGGATCAGCTTCAGCGACACCGCCCCGACAAAGGTCAGCAGCAGCGCGATCACCATGGCAAATCGCGGACGACGGATAAAAAAGGTCAGCATCCCTTCTCCTTACTTAGTTCAGCACCTGTACCGCGGCGCCTTCGCGTAAACGCTGCGCGCCGTCGGTGATCACCTGCTCGCCCGCCTGCAGCCCTTTCTCAACCGCAAACTGCTGCCCCTGCTGCCCCGCGAGGGTCAGACGACGCTGCCCGGCGGTGTGGTCCGGCTTCAGCACCCAGCTGAAAAAGCCCTGCGGATCCTGCTGCACGGCGGCGGCCGGGATCATCACCCGCGACTGCAGTTCCTGCGGACGGAACAGGATCGTTACGCTGCCGCCCGGCAGCAGACGGTGCTGCGGATTGGCGAACTCCGCCCGCACCGCCACGCTGCCGGTGCGGGCGTCAATCCGGTTATCGATGGAGGTCAACACCCCATCGCGCCGTTTGCCATCCACGTCAATCTGCGCCAGCCACGCCTGCTTCAGAGCGTGGATGTCGGCATGCTGGCCGGTTTTGCTGAAAAACGCGGCTTCGTCGAGGGCGAACGACACCCGCACCGGATCCAGCTGCACGATGTCCACCAGCACGCCGCTGGATGGATTGATCAGCGTCCCGACGTGAAAGGCGCTGTGGCCCACGCGACCGGTCACCGGCGCTGCAATCCGGGTGTAGCTGAGCACAATCTGCTGGGCCTCGACGCGGGCTTTCGCCTGCTGCACGGCGGCGGCGGCGACGTCGCGCTGCATCCGGGCCGTGTCGACGTCGTTGCGACTGATGGAGTGGTTGTTAATGAGCCGCTCGTAGCGAGTGAGCAGTTGCTGCGCCTGACGTAATGAGGCTTCGGCGCTTTTCAGCTCGGCCTGCGCCAGGGCCAGGGCCGCGCGGGGCTGCGCGTCGTCGAGGGTAAACAGCAGGTCGCCCTCGGTAACATACTGGCCATCCTGGAAATGGCGCTTAACTATCACCCCTTCGGTGCGCGCGCGAATGTCGACGGCGCGGATCGCCTCGACCCGCCCGGGGATGGCGCGTTCTTCAGCATGAGGCGCCAGTTCAACCGTGGCGACGCGGACCGGCACCGCCGGCGCGGCGGTCGCCGTCAGGGCGCCGCCGGCCAGACCGCAGGCCAGCAGAGCAAAGCGGAAGGTTTTAATCATAGGGGGATCCTTGCGAAAGTAACGCGCGCCTGCAGCGAGGCGCGCGAGATCAATCAAGCCGTTTTGCGGAACCGGCGCGTCAGGCGCTTCTCAACTTCCACCACCAGGAACATGGCGACGCCGATGACCAGGGTGATAAACCAGTAGCGCAGCGGCAGCGCTTCCGTACCAAACATGCTCTGCATCAGCGGGACATAGATAATGACCAGCTGCATCAGCAGCAGGACACCGGTCACCAGCCAGATGCCTTTGTTGCGCAGCAGACCCATGCTCAGGGAGAAACTGTCGCTGCTGCGGCAGTTGATCATGTAGACCCACTGCGCCGTCACCAGCATCTGCAGCAGCACGGTACGAATAAACTCCGGACTGTGGCCGCGCGGCGCCAGCCAGGCCTCAAGGATAAAGGCGGCAATAGCAATCATAGACCCGACAAAAGCCACTCGCCACACGGCGAAGCCATCCATCACGTGCTGGCCGGTTTTACGCGGCGGGCGGTTCATCACATTGCGCTCTGCGGCTTCAAAGGCCAGGCCGAAGGAGAGCGTCGCCGACGTCGCCATGTTCATCCACAGGATCAGCACCGGGGTCAGCGGAATAATGTTCCCCGCCAGCAGGGCAATGATGATCAGCAGCCCCTGCGCCAGGTTGGTCGGCATGATGAAGAGGATGGTCTTCTTCAGGTTGTCATAGACCCGACGGCCCTCTTTTACCGAGCTGGCGATGGTGGCGAAGTTATCATCGGTCAACACCATGTCAGCCGCCTCTTTGGTGACTTCGGTACCTTTGATACCCATGGCGATACCCACGTCGGCCTGGCGCAGCGCCGGCGCGTCGTTGACGCCGTCTCCGGTCATGCCGACCACTTCGCCGTTATCCTGCAGGGCTTTCACCAGGCGCAGCTTATGCTCCGGGCTGGTTCGGGCAAAGATGTCGTACTCCACCGCCGCCTTCGCCAGCGCCGCATCGTCCATGTGCTCCAGCTGGTAGCCGGTCATGGCCTGGCTGCTGTTGGTGATCCCCAGCATCTGGCCGATGCTCATCGCCGTCTGCGGGTGGTCGCCAGTGATCATCTTCACGCGGATCCCGGCGGTCTGGCAGGCGTGGATGGCGTCAATGGCTTCCGGACGCGGGGGATCCATCATCCCGGCGATGCCGAGGAAAATCAGCCCCTCCTGCAGGTCCTCATGGTTGAGGGTGGTGGCATCAAGGCTGGCAGGCTTACAGGCCGCCGCCACCATGCGCAGTCCCTGACGGGCGAAGCGCGCCATCTCCTCTTCCCAGTACTGCACCTCGAACGGCACCGCGCCGTGGCGGCTCATCTGCTCGCGGCACATGGCGAAGATAACGTCCGGCGCACCGGTGATAAGCACCCGGGCCTCGCCATCGATGTGCTGCAGGGTCGACATATATTTGTACTGTGAGTCAAAGGGGATCTTGGCCACCAGACGGGCCTCCACCGCCGGGAGCTGCGCTTTCGCCGCCAGCACCTTCAGCGCCCCTTCGGTTGGCCCACCGGTGATCCCCCACAGACCGCGCTCATCCTGGATAAGCTGGCTGTCGTTACACAGGTCGATGGTGCGCAGCCAGGTTTCCAGCACGGTGCCGGGCTGAACCTGCACGGGCTCATCGCTCCCCTCGAGGAAGATCCGTCCCTGCGGCTCGTAGCTGTCGCCTTCCACCCGGTAGCAGCAGTCTGCCGTGATGATCGCTTTAACGGTCATTTCGTTCATCGTCAGGGTGCCGGTTTTATCCGAGCAGACCACGGTCATGGCGCCGAGGGTTTCCACGGTCGGCAGCTTACGAATAATCGCCCGCTTGCGCGCCATCGTCTGCACGCCCAGCGACAGAATAATCGAGATAATCGCCGGCAGCCCCTCCGGTACCGCGGCCACCGCCAGGCTAATCAGCGACAGCAGCAGCTCGCCCATCGGAATATCCCGCAGCGCGAGGCTAAAGATAAACAGCGCCACCATCATGGCGAGGATAATGACAAAAATCGCTTTGCCGAGCTTATCCATCTGCACCAGCAGCGGGGTACGGTGCTTCTCAATGCCCGCCATCATCTGGTTGATATGGCCGAGTTCGGTCTCCGCGCCGGTGGCGGTCACCACGCCGACGCCGCCGCCAGCGCTGACGGTGGTGCCGGAGAAGACCATATTCACCCGGTCGCCCAGCGGCAGTTCGCCCTCCAGCGCGTCGGTGATTTTATCCACCACCGTCGACTCGCCGGTGAGGATCGCCTCTTCCACCCGCAGGTTGTGGGTTTCAATCAGGCGCATATCCGCCGGTACGCGGTCGCCGGCGCGCAGGATAACGATGTCCCCCGGAACCAGGTCGCGCGTCGGGATAGTCTCATGTTTGCCGTTACGCTGGACGCGGGCATCGCTGGAGAGCATGTTGCGGATCCCCTGCAGGGATTTTTCGGCGTTGCTCTCCTGGATATGGCCGATCAGGGCGTTAATCACCGTCACGCCGAGGATCACCAGGGTATCGACCCAGTGACCCATGATGGCGGTCAGCGCTGCGGCGGCCAGCAGCACGTAAATCAGTACGTCGTTAAAGTGGGCGAGAAAGCGCAGCCAGCCCGGTTTACCCTTCTTTTCCGGCAGGGCATTCGGACCAAAGGTATTCAGGCGCTCGGCGGCGTCTGCGGAATTTAACCCAGCGGCCTGGCTTTTTGTCTGCGCCAGCACTGCGTCAACGGTCTGCTGCCAGACCTGCCGTGGCGCGGTGTCGCCCGAGGGCGTCGTAAACTTTGGGTTATTCATCTTGGTCAAATTACATTTTCCTTATAAATTCCGTGAGTCGGAAAGCCTGAAATCATTCCTGGCCAATGAAGTAAAACGTGGCTAAAAAGCCGGTAAAAATGTGATCCAATATCCGCCTAAATTTTTCGCAAAATACAAAATGTGTGATAAGTTAATTCACAAGATAAATATTACAGAATATTAATAAACCAAAACTAAACGAGGTTAAATATGTTTGGAATCTACCGCGGACGCCGTCTGGTGCTGTACATCCTGCTGGCCATCATTGTTGCCACGCTGGTGGGATATAGCACTTATAGTTTTGTAAAAGCGCTGGCATAATAATGACGTTAATTTACACCCAGCTGCAATTAACTTAATTACAAATTATTTCAGATTAATTAACATGAGAGCGTAAGGCAGGCAATAATATTTAAAATAGCCGTGTTATAGAGAGTAAAAAAACAAAGCATATTGCGTTAAGTATTATTTTACCGGACAATATGTTTTTTAACTGATGATTAACATGACATGAAACATCCGCTGGAAACGCTTCTCTCCGCCGCCGGGATCTTACTGCTGGCCCTGCTCTCCTGTCTGCTGTTGCCTGCGCCTTCGCTGGGCCTGACGCTGGCGCAAAAGCTGGTTGAGACATTCCATATGATGGATCTCAACCAGCTCTATACGGTGTTGTTTTGTCTGTGGTTCTTAGCGCTGGGCACCCTTGAATTTCTGGTGCTGCGCTGGGTGTGGCGCCGCTGGTTCTCCCTCGAACGGTAAACCAGGAGAGCGCGCCTCAGTGGGCGCGGCTGTGGTTTTCTTTACGGTAGGCGCCCGGCGGCTGGTTGAAGGTCCGGGTGAAGACGCGGGTAAAAGTCTGTTGCGAATCGAAGCCATACTTCAGGCAGATATCGTAGACCCGCTGATCGGTGTCGCGCAGATCGCGGGCGGCCAGCAGCAGCTTCCTTTCACGAATATAGCGCCCGAGGCTCTCTCCCTTGTACTGTAAAAACAGCCGTTGCAGATGCCATTTCGAATACCCGGCATGGCGAGCGATATCATCAATACGCAGCGGTTGATGCAGGTTGTCATCAATCCACTCGACGATAGTGTCAATCACCTGAGCGGAAATCGTCATATGCTCTCTCCTCTGAAACTGCACTGGCGCTTAGCGCCACCAGGCGTTAAATGATTGCGTCTTATCGGCGACCCACAGCGGCTCGCCCTGCATAGGCGTCAGCAGACGCCAGGCCCTTCCTTCGCTGGCAGCCGCCAGCCGTTGATACGGTTCATCCCAGCTGTGTTTCGCCAGAACAAACCGTCCTGCATGCCCAGGCAGCACCGCGCGGGCGCGCAGGTCGTCGGCAGCCTGAGCCGTTTCATCCGGCATCATGTGAATATATTTCCAGTCCTGGTCATACTGCCCGTTCTCCATAATCGCCAGATCAACCGGACCAAATTCATCACCAATCGCTTTGAAGTGCGGCCCGTAGCCGCTGTCGCCGCTGTAATAAATTTTTTGCTGCGGGGTGACGAACAGAAAACTGGCCCACAGCGTCTGGTTACGCTTCAGCCCACGGCCGGAAAAGTGCCGCGCCGGCAGAACGTGAACGGTGA
Organism: Klebsiella sp. K-Nf6; assembly: GCF_002806655.1. Lineage (NCBI taxonomy): Bacteria > Pseudomonadati > Pseudomonadota > Gammaproteobacteria > Enterobacterales > Enterobacteriaceae > Klebsiella > Klebsiella sp. K-Nf6. The sequence continues at coordinate 218,225 of NZ_PIBN01000009.1, forward strand.
ACTCATCGCTGACCGGGATCGCCTGCTGCCAGTCCGCTTCGGTAATCAGCGCCCCGTCCATCCCCCAGTAGCGCAGATGCGATCCGACACCCAGCGGCGTAATGACCCGCTTAATTTTCGGCAACAAGGCGCGGATGGTGGCGTAATCCAGATGGTCGTAGTGATCGTGGGAGATGATCAGCAGATCGATATCCGGCATCCCTTCTGCCCGCCACGGATAGTCGCCGGGAAAGGCTTTATTGATAAAGGAGAACGGCGCCGCGTAATCGCTGAACACCGGGTCGATCAGAATGCGTTTTCCCGCCAGCTGCAGGTACCAGGAGGAGTGGCCGAGCCAGACCATCACATCCTGCCCCAGGGGCAACGTCGCCAGGTCGGTCTTCACCAGCGGCAGCGGCTGAGCGGGACGAGCGTTTTCCCGTTTGGTCATCAGGAAATCCCACCACGCCGCCAGCATATTTTTCTGCCCGGTAAACCCTGGCGTGGGCAATTGGTTATGGAACTGGCCGTCCCGGTAGTGGGGAGACGCTTCCACCTGGCTAAGCTGTGCCCCCTGCGGCGCCTTACCAAAACCGGCATTGAGGACAAACGGCAATGTCGTTGCTGCTGCGAGTAACATGATGGCGACCACGCTAAAAGTGACACGGTTCATATCCTGACCAGACAAAAGCCCCCATCCCGGAGGCTTTGTGATATAACTTGATTATGAGTGAGTACGCACTCATTATTAGGAAAGTGATGAAAGTCGTCAAGACGATTTTCAATTTTTGCGTTCCGCCGTTGCAGCGACCTGGTCAGACGTGCAAAGATCGGCGGTTTGTTTAAACCTGCGTGAGGAAAAAAGTAGTGGCTCGTCCAAAGAGTGAAGATAAAAAGCAAGCGTTACTGGAAGCTGCCACCGCGGCTTTCGCCCAGTCCGGCATCGCCGCCTCAACGTCGGCCATTGCCCGCAGCGCCGGTGTGGCCGAGGGGACGCTGTTTCGCTATTTCGCCACCAAGGATGAGTTGCTCAACGAGCTGTACCTCGCCATTAAGCTGCGTCTGGTACGGATGATGATCGCCGGGCTGGATCCGGACGAAAAGCGCCCGAAAGAGAATGCGCGCAATATCTGGAATAGCTATATCGACTGGGGTGTGCGCAACCCGATGGAGCACAAGGCGATCCGCCGGATGGCGCTCAGCGAGCGCATCACCGACGAAACCCGTCGCCAGGTAAAAGAGAGCTTCCCGGAGCTCAACGAAATGTGCCAACTGTCGGTGAAAGAGATTTTTCTCAGCGAGGCGTATCGCGCCTTTGGCGACGCCCTGTTTCTGTCGCTGGCGGAGACCACCATCGAATTTGCCAGCCACGATCCGCAGCGCGCCCGGGAGATTATCGCCCTCGGCTTTGAAGCCATGTGGAACGCCCTGCATGAGGCGGACGCCTAATGACCCCCGAGATGCTGCATCCCTGCGCTCATCGTATCGCCCTGACCTACCCGTTTACCGAGCACTGCTGGCCTTTTGGGCCAGAGTACGACGTGTTTAAGGTCGATGGCCGTATCTTTATGATCACCATGACCATTCGCGGCCGGGCGCTGGTCAACCTGAAGGCCGAGCCGCAGAAGTCGCTGCTGAATCAGGAAATTTATCGCAGTATCGAACCGGGCTACCATATGAACAAGAAACACTGGATCACGGTGGTGCCGGGAGAGGATATCAGCGAGGATCTGCTGGCCGAGCTGATTGACGATTCGTGGCATCAGGTGGTGAACAAGCTGAGCAAAAAGGCCCAGCAGCGGCTGCGTCCGCGCTGATTTTCAGCCGAAAGCGATAAGTGTTATCGCATTTTTCACCCTTATCATTTGGCGATCTTCGCTGTACTCTTCCTCTCCTTAACGCACCGGTAAGGTGCTGTAAACTGTGAGGAAGAGTTATGGATATCGTATCGGTCGCTTTAAAGCGCTATTCCACCAAGGCCTTTGACGCCACGAAAAAGCTGACTGCCGGGGAAGCGGAACAGCTGAAAACGCTGCTGCAGTACAGCCCGTCTAGCACCAACTCCCAGCCGTGGCACTTTATCGTCGCCAGCACCGATGAAGGGAAAGCTCGCGTAGCCAAAGCCGCCAGCGGCACCTACGTGTTCAACGAACGTAAAATTCTCGACGCCTCGCACGTGGTGGTGTTCTGCGCGAAAACCGCGATGGACGACGCCTGGCTGCAGCGCGTGGTGGATCAGGAAGAGGCCGATGGCCGTTTCGCCACCCCGGACGCAAAAGCCGCTAACCACAAGGGTCGTACGTTCTTTGCCGATATGCACCGCAAAGAGCTGAAAGATGACGATCAGTGGATGGCGAAGCAGGTGTATCTCAACGTCGGCAATTTCCTGCTGGGCGTGGCGGCGATGGGCCTCGACGCCGTGCCGATCGAAGGGGTCGATTTTGCGATCCTCGATGAGGAATTTGACCTGAAAGCCCAGGGCTACACCAGCCTGGTGGTGGTCCCGGTCGGTCACCATAGCGTGGAGGATTTCAACGCCACCCTGCCGAAGTCGCGTCTGCCGCAGTCGACGACCATTACCGAGATTTAATCTCTCACCAGGCGCCTTTAAGCGGGCGCCTCTGGTGCCGCTTGTTATTGCCGGGTGGCAGCTACGCCTGACCCGGCCTACATAACAATGTATATCATAGAGTTACCTCTCACCGTAGGCCCGCGCAAGCGCAGCGCCGCCGGGCGATGACAACGGGCACGGAGCCGATTTTATGCCTGGTGGCGGCTGCGCCTGCCCCGGCATACGGGATCCTCTTACAGGCTTACACCTCGCAGCGCCGCCGGGGGCGTTAATTTAGTAAAGTAGAACTTGCGGGTGCTTTATTCCACAGGCTAACGCGTATCGCGTTAAGGTATCCAGACTGGCGCGGGTGATATTGGCTTCCATTCTGGAGACCGTCGGCGCACTCACCCCCATCCTCTGCGCCACCTGGGCTCGGGTCAGCCCCGCTTGCTCGCGCCATTGCGCCAGCATAGTACGTAATCGCTGTTGACGTTCTTGCGCATCGAATGCAGCCTGAACCTCAGGCTGGCTAAGCAGTTCTGTTTTTAACGTATCCCAGTCAATGATCTTTTTACTCATTGCGCATCTCCTCTAATCGCTTCAGCGCCAGGCGAATTTCCGCTGACGGGGTTTTTTGCGTTTTCTTGACAAAAACCCGTAGCAGAAAGAGCGTCTTGCCTTGCTGAAAAACGTAGATCCCTCGCCCCTGTACCGAACCTAACGCACGAATTTCAAATAACCCCTGCCCCAGCGGTTTACTGTCAGGTTCTCTCAGCGCGGTGGGATTTTGGCGTAACTTGTCTATTTGCCGGATCATCTTCGCCTGGACAATGGGCGGAAGCGCCTGCAATTCCTTTTTAACGTCCACATGCACAACCAATCTGAACATCAGACTCCCTTCTTCTGGAGGTTAGCATATAAGGCAAATTGCCTTAAAGGCTAATTTTTGAGATACCCGGCAAGCCTATGCTCATTTGCAGCCAATCGCAGAAAAATGCGCTGAAACTGGAATCAGGAACGAAAAAGGCCGCGACTGAGCGCGGCCTGAGTGGTTAGCGTTCTCAACGCGAGGTTAGTTGTTCTCCACCTGCCCTTCGCCGGCGTGCCAGATGCGCTCGGCATAGCGGCCAATCACCGCCAGCGAGACGGCAAGGATCAGGAAAAACAGCACCTTGTGCATCCCGTTCCAGAAAAACTCAAAGAAGCGGGTATAGAGATTGATCGCCAGGAAGGTTAGCCCGAAGCCGCGCAGCATTCCGTCATCGGTTTTCAGGCTGATAAAAATGCAGACGCCGGCCGCCGCGGCAAACAGCAGCCCCCACGGCAAGAGTCGCGCCTGACTCACTTTGTACCAGCTGTCAGCGTCGTAATTGCCGAAAATCGACAGGATCCACAGCGCAATAAACAGGTACGTGAGGCCCATCGCCTTGCTGACGGTAAACAGCTGCCGCTGGCGAAGCAGGGATTGCGCGCCGTAGCAGAGCGCCAGCAGCGCGCCGCCGAACAGGACGAAGCGAATCGGGTAGTTCATGCCCAGCCAGTAGGCGCCCCACCCCGAGACATAGCCGGTTTCCGCGCCAAACCAGTTGCCCAGCGCCAGCAGAAAAAAGAGCCACACCAGCCCGGAGCGGGCAATATAGCCGATGGCGCCGTAAATCACGCATCCGGCCAGAAACAGCGGTGCGATATGGCCGCTGCCGTTATCCAGCCGTTCGCCAAGCTGCCATAGCGCCACGGCGGTAAAGACGACGCCCAGAAACAAAATCGCCTCGGTGCTGTAGTGCCACTGCGTCTCCCGCCGCTGGCGGCGAAAACCCCAGCCGTAGCAGGCGACCGCCAGCAGCGCAGGCAGCAGGATCCGCGTCAGCGCCGAGTGGCTGAACAGGCTCAGCAGCCACGCCACCAGCTCGCTGTCGGCGAACAGGCTGCCCAGAGCAATCAGCACGCAGGCCAGCGCGGTCCAGAAGGCGTAGCGGCTCAGGCGTCGCCAGTCGAAGGGGGAGACGCGCAGCGTGTGCGCCAGCCGCTGACTGTCCGACGGGGTTAACTCCCCGCTGGCCTGCCAGGCGTTCAGCGCGCGCTGAATAATGCGCTGCTCTTTTCGGGTTACGTTCATAGGCATTCCTTGAGACTGATGACAAACCTGTTTTCGCTAATGTGCTCGCCTTTTTGCCGGGTGGCGGCTGCGCCTGACCCGGTCTACCTAACCATTTATATATCAGATTGTTATCCCTCAACCTAGGCCCGCGCAAGCGCAGCGCCGCCGGACGATGACAGCGGGCCTGGAGCCGCATCTATGCCGGGTGGCGGCGTACGCCTTACCCGGCCTACAAACCCAAATCACCGCGGGTCCTGGGGCTGCTGAAACTGCCGGTGCTGGCGGCCTCAACATCGCTGAGACGTTCCCGGCAGGCCGGGGCAGCCCGCATGGA